>NZ_VOZT01000020.1:0-61201 GCF_013419625.1 Acinetobacter sp. YH12070
TTGTTATAGACCACATTTAAGTTTAAATATGAACACCCCGAATCAGACGTATGAGCAAACTAAAACCGAGCTAATTGCTTAACTCGGTTTGAAGTGGAATACTGTCAATCTATTTCAGGACAAGACAAATTAAGCTAATTTACGTACAGGGCGCGCGCTCATACGGCATAATAATTCATAGCCAATGGTTCCGTTCGCTTCTGCAACGTCATCAACTAAACGGTCTTTACCCCAAAGCTCAACTTCAGTGCCTATTGGTGCATTCATACCAGTGATATCAATCGCAATCATATCCATGGCAACACGACCAATCACACGTGTTTTCTGTCCTTGAATAGATACATAGTTTTGTTTAGGGAAGGCACGTGGATAACCGTCACCATAACCAATCGACACAATCGCAAGATTCATTTCTTGTTCTGCAACGAAAGTCGATCCATAACCCACAGATTCACCAGCTTGAATGGTATTTAAAGCAATCACTTCAGCGGTAAAGGTCATCACCGGTTTAAGATCTAATGCTTCTACAGAACGGTCTGAGAAAGGTGTCGCGCCATATAGCATGATGCCTGGGCGAACAAAATCAAAATTCAGTTCTGGCCATTTGAAAATCGCAGCCGAGTTACAGCACGAACCCATGATTGGCGCACAAGCTTCTTTTACGTGTAAGAATTGTTCACGTTGTTGGTCATTTAAAGGATGATTTTCTGCGTCTGCATTGGCAAAGTGCATCGCCAGTACGCAAGTAAAACCTTCCGCCTTTAAAGCATTGATGACATCAATAATTTCAGGCACTTTAAAACCTAAACGGTTCATACCGCTGTTGAGTTTGACCCAAACTTTCAGACCTTGAGCAATATAGGCATCCTTATGTGCACGTAACCAATCTAGTTGTTGCTGATGATGCACCACACATTCAATTTTTTTATCGATGATAATTTGCATTTCATCATCTGAGAAAATGCCTTCAATTAAAGTAATGGGTTGTTCATAACCCAGTTCGCGAATTTCTAAGGCTTCTTCTAGGCAGGCAACACCGAAGGCATCACTGTCTTTTAAGGCTGCTAAGCAGTCTTTAACTCCATGTCCATAAGCATTGGCTTTCACCATGCTTACAATTTTAGCGGTTGGGGCAAGTTGTTTGACACGGTTTAAATTATATTGAAGTGCTTGTTGATCAATATAAACTGTAGCTTGGCGCACCCTAAATACTCCTACAGGGTCGATGAATTAATGGATGATAAAGAGTCTTTACTCTTCATCATCATACTGAGCATAAAACTCAGGGGAGAGGTTACTAAATTTGGTGTATTGACCTTCGAAGGCAAGACGCACAGTACCAATTGGACCGTTACGCTGTTTACCAATAATAATTTCTGCAGTACCTGCTTCTTTAGACTCTTTGTTATAAACCTCGTCGCGGTAAATAAACATGATCAAATCGGCATCCTGCTCGATTGCACCTGATTCACGTAAGTCGGACATCACTGGGCGTTTATTAGGACGGTTTTCCAGTGATCGGTTCAACTGAGACAGTGCAATTACAGGGCAGTGCATTTCTTTAGCCAGTGCCTTTAAGCTTCGGGAAATTTCCGAGATCTCGCCAACACGGTTATCGCCCATACCGGGTACTTTCATAAGCTGCAAGTAATCGACCATGATACAGCCGAGTTTACCGCCATGCATTTTTGCAATGCGTCGCGCACGGGCACGTACTTCCGTTGGAGGAAGTGCAGATGAGTCATCGATATACAAATTCTTTTCTTGGAGATGCACAATGGTACTGGTGACTTTTGACCATTCATCAGCATCCATTTTACCTGCACGTAAATGCCCTTGGTGTACACGACCGAATGAGGATATCAAACGCATGGCAATTGAGTCTGCAGGCATCTCCATGGAATAAACCAGAGCGGGCAGGTTGTTATTAAACAGCACGCTTTCAACCAAGTTCATGGCAAAAGTAGTTTTACCCATCGATGGACGAGCCGCTACAATAATCAAATCGCCTGCTTGCATACCTGAGGTTTTATTATCAAGTTCAACAAATCCAGTAGTTAAACCCGTGATACTACCTTCAGTTTGTGAAAGTTCATTCAACTTATCAAAAACACTGGCAACGACAGAGTTAATAGCTTTAGGGCCTTGTGCTTTGGCGTTATTGTTGTGTTGCTCGGCAATCGAGAAAATATTGGTTTCTGCCAGATCTAAAATTTCGCTAACCGTACGACCTTTGGTGTCATAGGCATTTTGTAAAATTTCTGAGCTGACTTTAATCATGCTGCGTAAAGTTGAAAACTCTTTAATTTTAGCAGCATAAGTTTCAAGGTTATAGAAACTTGAAGGTGAATCTGACATCAGTTGCATCAGATATTCTTCGCCACCTGCAGCATCGAGCAAGTTTTGTTTAATCAGCCAATCATTGACCAATACCGCATCATAAGGTGAGCTATCTTTTGACAGTTGATCGATTGCACGGAAAATATATTTATGACGGGTCGCATAAAAATCAGCTTCAGTCAGTACATCACCCACTTGCTCAAATGATTCTGCAACGGTCATCAGTGCGGCAAGCACAGCTTGTTCAATCGCTAGGTTATGGGGTGGGGTACGAAACTCTTTCAACGAACTTTGTTCTGTGGTTTTTGCTGTTGGCGTAGAGTTTGGCTTGCTGGCATTCGCCTGTGACATAAAAATCCCTGATGCTGAAACCATTTAATGTGATGGAAATGGGTGCTAATTACAGTTTTTTCAACTCTTCATTGAACTGAAATGATAGGCGTTTTCTACAGAAATGCGAACAAGTATTTCCGATTAATTCGTCACACATTGAATTGAATGAAGAGTTGAAAATGTAAAAAAGTGGAGCACTATTTTTTACAGATAAAAAAAGAGCATGCGTAAGCATGCTCTTTTCTTTGCAAGAAATTACTCAGCTACGATAGTAACTAGAACTTCTGCAACAACATCATGATGCAATTGGATTGCGATGTTGAATTCACCAGTGTTGCGAAGCGCACCATTTGGTAAACGAACTTCTGCGCGGTCTACAACAAGACCAGCATTAGTTAACGCGTCAGCGATGTCACGAGTACCGATAGAACCGAATAGTTTACCTTCGTCACCAGCTTTAGCAGTGATTACGATGTTAACTTCGTTCAATTGGTCAGCACGTGCTTGAGCAGCAGCTAATACTTCAGCTTCTTGTTTCTCAAGTTCAGCACGACGAGCTTCAAATGCAGCAGTGTTAGCTTCAGTAGCAGCAACTGCTTTACCTTGAGGGATAAGGAAGTTACGGCCGTAACCAGCTTTAACTGAAACTTTATCGCCTAATTTACCAAGGTTTTTAATGCGTTGTAATAAGATAATATCCACAGCTCAACCTCACTTATGATTGTCAGTGTAAGGGATCAAAGACAAGTAGCGAGCTTGTTTGATAGCAAGCGCTAATTGACGTTGGTAACGAGCTTTAGTACCTGTAATACGGCTAGGAACAATCTTGCCGTTTTCAGTGATGTACTGTTTTAAAGTGTCGATATCTTTGTAGTCGATGTACGTAACGTTCTCAGCTGTAAAGCGGCAGAACTTGCGACGACGGTAAAAACGTGCCATGTTATGTTCTCCTTATGCTTCAGCAGAGTCTTGAGCTTGTTGTGCTTCTTCACGTTGAGCTTTACGCGCACGTTTTTCTTCAGCACTCTTAGCCAATAGTGACTCTTCAGTGATAGCGTTTTCACGACGGATGATAAGGCTACGAATGATTGCATCGTTGTAACGGAACAATTCTTCTAGCTCATCAAGAGTAGTTTGACCACACTCAACATTCATAAGAATGTAGTGAGCTTTGTGGATCTTGTTGATTGGGTAAGCCAATTGACGACGACCCCAGTCTTCAAGACGGTGGATTTGACCTTCAGCTTCTTTGATGTGAGTTAGGTAACGTTCTACCATACCCACAACTTGATCGCTTTGGTCTGGATGTACCAATAGTACGATTTCGTAGTGACGCATTGTCAGCTCCTTACGGTTTAGGCAGCCCCAATCATTAATTGATTGAAGCAAGGAGTCACAACCAAAGTTGTGTCGCAATAATTGCGAAGCGTGAATTTTAGAGCGTTTAGGTTTGAAATACAAGGCATGGATTTAAAATGCTTGAATTATTTATGGTTTAAGGCCGATTAGCGGTACGTAATAAAAACACCACATAACCTTTAAAATAAGGATCATTAATTAAATGTTGAGGTGCGTGCCAACGGCCATGTTGTACGAGGCCTATTTTATAGGGTAGTTTCAATTTTGAAACTTTATTCAGATAACTCGTGTAATTCTCGATCGTGGCACTACCACGATAAGTTTGAATGGCGATCTCATCAATATTGCGGCGCAATATACTGAGCGTTTGCTGATCTTGAATATTTGTCCAATCCATTAAACCAGTAATGCTTAAACGATATTTTTGAGGTAGTTGCTTTCGTATATTTTCAAGGAATAAGGCATATTGATGAATGTTTTTAGTTTTGGCGTCAAAATCGATTTGTAAGCCTTGGATCTGATTGCCGTTATTTTCCCAATGTTTTAGCCGCTGCAAAATTTGCTGAATATTGCTATTTGACCATTGTAAATGATGGCTACGGATTACAATCCAAATTTTCTGCTGTGGTTTATGGAGGACTTGAATACCTTGTGGGATAAACTCGGATTGCTTTAAAGGTTTATTCCAATTCATTTCACCTTGTAAAATATAGAGCTCTGAGGCTTGCTGTAAGTAGGGGCTACTGGAAATATTGCCCCAAATCCAAAAACTTGCATATTGCCGTGCATCAACATACCGTGAAGGATCTACATCTGCTTTCAATAAAGATGAATTTTCAGATTGAGCCGGTGAGCAAGCAGTACATAAAACCAAGCCTGATATAAACAAAAGAAAAATTGTTTTTGCAAACTTACTCAATGGCCACATAAGCTATTTACCAATAATATTTTAGAGATTTAGCCCAAGAAGTGTCAGGATAGTCACGTTTGATTTGATTAAACCATTGTTTTCTAACTGATTGAACTACGTCTTGATCTTGGCAATCATTCGTACCATTGGGTGAATAACACATAATAGAACGATATAGGGCATAGGCTTTTAACTCAGGATCGGCACTCTGTTTCATAATGTCTTTATAGACCTGCCCACGAGTAAAGAGGGTGCCTTGAAAACTTGTTTGGTCTTTTTCGACATAAGTTTGATGATGTACGCTATAGCCTTGTTCGGAACGAATATATTCACCTAGGCACAAGCGTAGCGTTAAATCTTGAGGGGATTTTTCAAGTTTTTGCGTTAGTGTATATAAATCAGGGCATTGTAAACTATGACTGATTTTTGTACCTTTCCATACAAAATCGCCCAGTGGGGGTTGGTTTTTATAGTGTTCGAATTTTTCATTGTTATAAATATATTGCGCAGCATTTTTAGGTAAAAGTGCGTAGGCTTGATTGAATAAATTGTAGTTTTGATGAATCAATGATTTTTGCAATATCGTATTAATCGCTAAATTTTTCTGATCGGTTTGTGCTGTTTGATCTTGAATGATCGACATCAAACTACGTTCATTCGCTATATTTTCAATAAAGCTTTTCTGAAGGGAAGCTTGTTTGATTTTTGCGAGTTTACCGACAAAAAGCGCAGCGTTATTTAGCTTTGCATAATAAGGGTAAAGCATGAGTTCTGCCAAACCTCGTTGTTCGGCGGTTTTGCTGATGGAAAGTAGGTTTTCCCAATATTGTTGAGTAGCTTGATTTTGCCCACTTGCTTCCAGAATACGACCTTTAAGTAGTAGCTGACTCAATTGTAGGTAACTATTGATGCTGCTCGGTGCTTGTTGTGGCAGATATTTGAGTGCTTCTTGTGCTTTGTTTTGCACATAAAATAAATGATTGGCCTGTAAATAGTGGAACAGTTCAGGTTGGTCTTTAAAGTAATTTTTTTGTGCATTGAGTTCAGCCCACGAAATCACAATGTCATCATCAGACTGTTTTTCGCGCATATGCATAAGGTCATAAATGCTAAGAAAAAATGGATCTTTCAGGTTTTTGACATGAAAATGTTTTGACTGAAAAACACGACGATCTATTTCATAAGGTAAATTGGGAATTTCTAAATTATAAACACGAGATTTAGGGTTATTGATTTGCCATACATATTCATTAATGAGTAAATCATGTTTGCCACTCAGCCAAAAACCACGACGCAAATAACCACGAGCACTTGCAGCATATTGACCTTGCGGATAGAGCTTAAAGTACTGGGTAATGTTATTAAAAAAAGTAGAGAGCAAATTTTGATTGAGCTTGTTATGGTCAAGATCACCATATTCACGAACACCACTTTGATAGGCTTCATCTAGAGAGCTTCGAATCAGCATATATTGAGAGGTTTCTTTGAGCCATGCTTGATCAACACTGGTGAGTACTGAATAAATCTTCGTTGCTGTGGAAAAGTTAGCATTATAAAAAGAAATTGTGGCGTTTAGATAGGATGCATATTGACGTGTAGGTACTGACCAATTCGAATTCACGGTGATTAAATTCAGCTTGTCCGTGCATTCTGCAATTTTTTGACGTTCACGGATTAATATATCTTTTTCTGTATTTGAAAGTTTTGTATCTGTTTTGACTTGCTGAATAAATGCTTGCGCGCCAGATTTTAGACTAATGCAATGCTCATTATAAATTAAGGGTGGATTCGTGATTTGACTCCGTGCGTTTGGCAGTTTATTGGTACTATGATCGATGATATTTGAAAACTCAAACGGAACTTTACTATAGTTGGTCATCCATAGTGTTGAATTTGATTCTTCGATATTAATTTTGGCCAAACCCATATCACTGAGTAAAAGCAGAATATTAGTTCGATTGTCATTTGCAGGGCTAAGTACAGGTAAATTGTCACAAGAATTATAGCGATGACCATCAACCTGTGTTGAGGGTTCACATGACATGTCTACACCTGCATGGCTTGGTAAGCCAAACAAAAGAGTAAAAGGTATACACAGTGTTAAAAATGAAGAGCGAATGAATTGTTGTTGGTATGACATAGCGCAGGTATAAATTTATAATTGTGGCTGCGATATTATCAAGTTGCAGGGATACATTGAAGAGATATAGAAATAAAAAAGATAGAGTAAAACTCTATCTTCTTTAAAAAAATACAATTGGCTTTAGAGGGGCAGTGGAAGTAAAACTAAAAATTAAACTAATCACTGTGATCAATTTGACTGAAAACATGAAATATTGTTTTGCCCAAACTTGATCATCTTCAGCTTTGAATCCTTGAATGGTTAAATAAATCCAATACAGACTTAAGGCATTCAGAACAATCATATAAATCCAATTGGCATAACCATAAAAGTATAAACCGTTCATGGTGATGCAGAACAAAATCACGTAAACCAAAGATTCAACCTTGGTACGATAAATTGAACGTGCTACAGGTAAAATTGGAATTCCTGCATTTTTGTAGTCATCAAATCGATAAACAGCAATTCCCCAAGAATGAGGCATTTGCCAAAATGCATAACCAATAAAAATCAGTAATGCACCTAAATCAAACTGGTTTGCAACAGCCGTATACCCGATTACAGGTGGCGCTGCGCCAGAAAGACTGCCGATAATGGTTTGATGAATTGTTGTTCGTTTTGTCCATAAGCTGTAAAAACCAACGTATACGACAAAACCAATAACAGCAAAAAGAAAAGCGTAAGCATTTACCCAGAACCATAAAATGCTAAAACCAATTACACCTAAAACTAAAGCAAAAACTAAAGCAACAGGAATCGAGATTGATTTTTTAACCATCGCACGATTTTGTGTGCGTTGCATTTTTGAGTCGATGTCTTGGTCAATAACGTTATTGACAACACATCCAGAAGCGACCACAAAGAGGGTGCCTAAGAGGGTAAGAAGCAACAGAAGGAAATCTACAGAACTTTGGGCAGCTACAAAGTAGCCACCCAAAGCGGTAACAAAGTTACCAAAGAGAATTCCTGGTTTAGTCAGGAATAAATACTTTTTCAGCATGACGACCAGTTTAGATCATCATGTTGAAGTGAAGGTAGTTCATAATCCACACAGAACCTACTAAAAGGATAGCAATTGTGAGGATTGTATAAACAAATGCAATCACGTTCCAGCGTTGCTCTGAAGAAGAGTTCATATGCAGGAAGTAAACTAACTGAATAAGAACCTGAGCAACCGCAGTAATCGCGATTACGGCAACCAATAGACCACGGCTAAAACCACCCGCCATTACCATACCGAATGGAATTACGGTAAGTAGAACAGAAAGGATAAAACCGATTGTATATTGTTTAACGTTACCGTGAGCTGCACCAGCAGAGTTATGATCGTGACTCATTAGATAACTCCCATCAAGTAAACAACGCTGAATACGCAGATCCAAACGATGTCAAGGAAGTGCCAGAACAAGCTTAGGCAAGCAAGACGACGAGTGTTTGGAAGTGTCAAACCATATTTCTTGATTTGGAACATCAACACAAGCATCCATACCAAACCAGAAGTTACGTGAATACCGTGCGTACCAACTAAAGTAAAGAACGCAGATAAGAACGCACTTGTGCTTGGGCCATGACCAGCATGAACTAAATGATTGAACTCATAAAGCTCCATGCCAATGAAGGCTGCACCAAATACCCAAGTAACTGCTAACCAAGTTAAAACTTGACCAACATTTTTCTTGTATGCTGCAAGAACAGCAAAACCAAAAGTTACAGAAGAGATAAGAAGGGCGAAAGTTTCAGTTAAAACGAAACCTAAAGATTCACCAAACAGCTCTTGTGCACTTGGCGTACCCACTGGAACGTGGCTACTTAATACAGCGAACGCGATGAAGAGTGTCCCGAAAAGAACCAAGTCACTCATCAAGTAAGTCCAGAAACCAAAGACAGTGATGTCAGTATCATCGTGATGATGATGTTCGTCATGTCCGTGGTTGTCGTGATGAAGTACTTCAGCCATTGTCTTAGTCCTTCTTCAAATGTTTTTCAAGAAGCGCGTAGCGTTCATTTTCAATACGTTCAACTTCTGCAGCTGGAACATAGTAGTCAACTTTCTTAGTGAAAGAAGAAACGATGAAGCTGATAATTGAAGCAATGAAAGTTACAACGACTAACCACCAGATATGCCAGATTAATGCGAAGCCCATAACTGTAATAAACATTGCAATTACGAAACCTGCCGCACGGTTTGTAGGCATATGGATGTCTTCGTATGTAGTTGGCTTAGCGTAAGCAACACCATTTTCTTTGTCAGTCCAGAAAGTATCAATACCATTGATCTTTGGAAGATAAGCAAAGTTATAGAATGGTGAAGGAGATGAAGTAGCCCACTCAAGAGTACGACCATCCCAGATATCGCCAGTAACGTCCATGTTGTCTTTGCGTTGAAGGAAACCAACAACGATTTGCATAACAAAACAGAAGATACCGATAGCAACCAATACAGAACCAAATAAAGCGATCGCTAAGTACGGATCCCATTCAGGGTTGTCATATGTATTCAAACGACGAGTCATACCCATGAAACCAAGGATATAAAGTGGCATGAATGCAAAGTAGAAACCGAAGAACCAGAACCAGAACGCTGCTTTACCCCAAGTTTCATTCAATTTCCAACCAAACATTTTTGGCCAGTAGAAAATGATACCCGCGAACATCGCGAACACTACACCACCAATAATTACGTTATGGAAGTGAGCGATAAGGAATAAAGAGTTGTGTACTAAGAAGTCCGCTGGTGGAACTGCCATTAATACGCCTGTTAAACCACCAATACCGAAAGTCACAAGGAAGCCAAGTGTCCAAAGCATTGGAGTTGTATAGGTGATGCGGCCCTTGTACATAGTGAATAACCAAGAGAAGATTTTCACACCAGTAGGGATCGCAATGATCATGGTCATGATACCGAAAAACGCGTTAACGTTGGCACCAGCACCCATTGTAAAGAAGTGGTGAACCCATACAACTAGTGAAAGAACACCAATTGCTACAGTTGCGTACACCATTGATTTATAGCCGAACAACGCTTTGCGTGAGAACACAGCAGTAACTTCTGAGTAAATACCAAAAGCTGGTAATACCAAGATGTAAACTTCCGGGTGACCCCAAGTCCAAATCAAGTTTACATACAACATTGGGCTACCACCCATGTCATTTGTAAAGAAATGGAAGCCGAAGTAACGGTCAAGTGAAAGCATTGCAATAGTCGCAGTCAAAACTGGGAAAGTTGCAACGATAAGCACTACAGTAACTAATGCAGTCCAAGTGAAAATAGGCATGTCCATAAGTTTCATGCCAGGCGCACGCATTTTGATGATGGTAACGAAGAAGTTAACACCAGTAAGAAGCGTACCTAAACCAGAAACCTGAAGTGCCCAAATATAGTAGTCTACACCTACGCCTGGAGAGTATTCGATGCCAGAAAGTGGAGGGTAAGCCATCCAACCTGTTGCAGCGAATTCACCAATTGCAAGAGAAGCCATCATCAAGCCCGCAGCGCCGGCGAATAACCAGAAGCTAAGAGAGTTTAATAATGGAAATGCTACGTCACGTGCACCAATTTGAAGTGGTACAGCAACGTTCATTAAACCAACAACTAGACCCATTGCTACGAAGAAGATCATGATTACGCCATGGGCAGTAAAGATCTGGTCATAGTGTTCTGGGTGTAAGTAACCTTCACCGCCACCTTTTGCAAGGAACAGTTGAAGACGCATCATAATCGCATCGGCAAAACCACGCACAAGCATGACAATTGACACGAGGATATACATGATACCAATTTTTTTATGGTCTACAGATGTGAACCATTCGTTCCACAAGTAGCCCCATTTTTTAAAGTAGGTGATACCAGCAACAACTGCGATACCGCCAAGGATCATCATTGCAACAGTAACCAACACGATTGGATCGTGTGGAATTGCATCTGGTCCTAACTTACCTAATAAGCTCATGTCTTATTCCCCTGCAACAGTCGCATGTTCAACGCCTGCATGAGCTTCAGAAGCAGCAGCTTCGTGTCCAACAGTAGCTGTATGATCAGCACCGTGGTAGTTACTCATGTATTTATTGATCACTGATTCGAACAATTTAGGTTCTACTGAAGAGTAATAAGTCACTGGATGTGGCTTAGTAGGGTAAGGCTTCATTGCTTCAGCTTTAGCCTTTTCTTCAGGAGTAGTTGCTCTAGCAACTAAAGCTTCGATCTGATGTTTAGAGCGGTCGCCGTCTTTAAGAGTTTGGAATTCAGCTTGGTCTAAAACAGTTTTTTGAACTGCTTGTGGATTCACTGAAGTACCATTACCAGCTTTAACAGCAGAAACCCATTCAGCAAACTGAGTATCTGTCACAGAGTGAGCGCGGAAGCGCATTTGTGAGAAACCGTAACCTGAGTAGTTAGATGAGAAACCACGGAAGCCTTCAGCAGGACTAAGTTCGTCAGCTAAAAGGTTCAGGTGAGTTTGCATACCCGCCATTGCATAAATCTGACCACCTAACGCAGGGATGAAGAATGAGTTCATCGTAAAGTTAGATGTAATACGAAGCGATACCGGAGTTTTCTCTGGGAAACGCATTTCGTTTACAGTCGCGATGCCTTGTTCCGGGTAGATAAAGATCCATTTAAATTGTTCAGCAATAACTTGAACTGTTAATGGTGCTTTTTCTGATTTTAATGGTTTGTATGGATCGTACTCGTGTGAGCCCCACCATGTTAATGCCGCTAAAATACCAATAATAATGACAGGAATACCCCAAACTACAACTTCAATTGCAGTCGAGTGTGCCCAAGTAGGTTTATAGTCTGCATCTTTATTTGACGCGCGATATTTCCAACCAAACCATAACGCCATAAGTGCTGATGGAATAACGACCAACAACATTAGGTAGATCGCAGTAAGCATGAGGTTTGATTGACCTTCAGCAACTGGACCTTTTGAGTTTAGAAGTACCATATCACCACCACACCCAGTTAAGAGTGCAGCGATCGCAGATAAAGACAATACAGCTAAAATTGTTTGTCTCATTTTACAACCTCGGTGAAGAGTCCCATTCCCTAAATTTAAAATTTGGGATAGCGAATAAAGTGTCGCATGATTGTGATTTTTTCAGACATGAAAAAACAGTCACAATGATGCGACACCGCTACGTTGTAGGGCATTATGCCTGATATCGGCAAACTAAGCTATACATAAAGATGCTTTAAATGACTGTATTAAAACCCTATTTTGCTAGTCAGGATTGTATTTTTTTTATCTAAATTTTATTTTAATTTCAATATAATGCACAAAAAAGGGATGAAAAAATCATCCCTGAATAAAAGTGAAAATTATTGGTTTATTACCTTGGTTTTTGCCAATTTGTCATGCAAGGTTTGACGCTTCTTGCCGAAAATGAAAACGGAATCGATGATTACGCTTAATGGCATTGATAAAAAGTTCAGGAAAATAAATAAAACACTGCGTAAAGTGAAGCCACGCATGAGGTTTACAGGTTGACTGGTTTCGGCATCTACAATTTTAATTTTGGTGATTTTTTTACCAATGCTTTGACCTGATTTAGCAATCAAATATGCTTGAATGAAAAGCATAATGAAGAGATACGCAAACATTGCAATCCAAGCTTGGTTGGGAAACATTTCAACCATTTGTGTTTGTAGTGCTTGTAAAACATTGGGGTCAGCATTTGGGGTCATCACAGCTTGCATAAACTGTTCATTCAGATTTGCAAATTGTGTCTTTTCACTTGGACTAAAAAATGCCGTTAAGATAAAAGTTGCTGGTATCCAAAGCAGTAAATCGACGATTTTCGCCAAAACACGTTTAGGAATACTAGCTAGGCTAGTTTGCTCTTGTACCGCTTGAGGCTGTGCATAGGTATTTGATGGCGTAGTTGCAGTTTGATTTGATTCGAATGCTGTTGGTGCAGTATATCCTGCAGGCATATAAACCAACTGACCTTGAGTGAGTTCACCCAAAGCTTTCCATTCGGTCATACCTTGGTGCCAAACCAAGTCCGTGAGTAACACTTGTTGGCTCGCGAGCATTTGGTTAAGTTGTTCTAAGGTGTAGGGACCAGCTTGTTGGTTATTTCGTGCCAAGTAAATCTGCATAAAACTAAAATCTCAAAAAACGTCTGTAAAAGTATAAATAAAAAAAAAGACCCACATGTGGGTCTTTTTTTAACACAGTTTATTAAGCTTGTTGAGCTTTTTCTTCAGAAAGGAAGAACCATGTGTCTAATACTGAGTCTGGGTTAAGCGAAACAGACTCGATGCCTTGTTCCATTAACCATTTAGCTAGGTCAGGGTGATCTGAAGGACCTTGACCACAAATACCTACGTATTTGCCAGCTTTACGACAAGCATGGATTGCCATTGAAAGAAGTGCTTTAACGGCTGGATCACGTTCATCAAATAGGTGAGAAACGATACCAGAGTCACGGTCTAGACCGAGTGTTAACTGAGTTAAGTCGTTAGAACCGATAGAGAAACCGTCGAAATGTTCAAGGAACTGTTCAGCCAACAATGCGTTAGTTGGAAGTTCACACATCATGATCACTTTAAGACCATTTTCACCACGTTTAAGACCGTTAAGTGCTAACAATTCAATAACACGTTTCGCTTCAGCAACAGTACGTACGAAAGGAATCATGATTTGAATGTTAGTTAAGCCCATTTCGTCACGTGCTTTTTTCAGTGCGCGGCATTCAAGTTCGAAGCAATCACGGAAGTTATCAGATACATAGCGGCTTGCACCACGGAAGCCAAGCATTGGGTTTTCTTCTTCAGGTTCGTATAACTTACCACCGATTAAGTTTGCATATTCGTTTGACTTAAAGTCAGACATACGAACAATCACTGGTTTGTCAGCAAACGCTGCAGCAAGTGTAGAAATACCTTCAACTAGTTTTTCAACATAGAATTCGATAGGAGATGCATAACCCGCAGTACGTGACATTACAGCAGCACGAGTTTCACGTGGTAGGCTGTCAATATTAAGCAATGCTTTAGGATGTACGCCGATCATACGGTTGATGATGAACTCAAGACGAGCAAGACCAACACCTTCGTTAGGAATTTGAGCAAAGTCAAATGCGCGGTCAGGGTTACCTACGTTCATCATGATTTTGAACGGAAGTTTAGGCATAGATTCGATAGAATTGCGTTGGATTTCAAAGTCCAAAGCACCTTCGTAAATAAAGCCTGTGTCACCTTCAGCACAAGAAACAGTCACTTCTTGACCGTCAGTCAATACTTCAGTCGCATTACCACAACCTACAATTGCAGGAACACCAAGCTCACGTGCAATAATCGCAGCGTGACAAGTACGGCCACCACGGTTAGTGACAATTGCAGCTGCACGTTTCATTACTGGTTCCCAATCTGGGTCAGTCATGTCAGATACAAGTACATCGCCGTCTTGAACTTTGTCCATTTCTTTGATTGAAGTCACAATACGAACGCGACCAGAACCAATACGTTGACCGATTGAACGGCCTTCACAAACTACATTACCTTTTTGCTTAAGTAGGTAACGTTCCATGGTGCCAACGTTTTGGCGGCTCTTCACAGTTTCAGGACGTGCTTGAACGATATAGATTTGACCATCATCGCCATCTTTCGCCCATTCGATGTCCATTGCTGAACCATAGTGGTTTTCAATGATCAATGCTTGTTTAGCAAGTTCTTGAAGTTCGTGGTCATTTAAAGCGAATTGTTGACGATCTGCTTTTTCAACGTCTACAACAACCACTGACTTACCTGCAGCACCTTCTTCACCATAAATCATTTTTTGGTGTTTAGAACCAAGGTTACGACGTAATACAGCGTGTTTGCCTGCATTTAAAAGTGGTTTAGATACATAGAATTCGTCAGGGTTTACAGCACCTTGTACAACCATTTCACCTAAGCCATAAGAAGCTGTGATGAAAACTGCGTCGCGGAAACCAGATTCTGTATCTAGTGTAAACATTACACCAGCTGCACCTGTTTCAGAGCGAACCATGCGTTGAACACCTGCAGATAACGCAACGACGTCATGTGCGAAGTTTTGGTGTACACGGTAAGAAATTGCGCGGTCGTTATAAAGTGAAGCAAATACTTCTTTAATCGCAATAAGGACGTTGTCGATACCACGGATGTTCAAGAAAGTTTCTTGTTGGCCGGCAAATGAAGCATCTGGTAAGTCTTCTGCTGTTGCAGATGAGCGAACGGCAACCGCGATTTCAGGGTTGCCGTTTGAAAGAGCTGTGAAAGCCTCACGAATTTCTGTTTCAAGTTCAGCAGTCAGCGGAGTGTCTACAATCCATTGACGGATTTTTGCACCAGTTTCAGCAAGTGCATTTACATCGTCAACATTGAGTGCAGCAAGTTCAGCGTTAATTTTAGCGTTTAGGCCACTTTGCTCGAGGAATTCACGATATGCTTGAGCTGTAGTAGCAAAACCACCAGGAACAGATACACCAGCATTTGCGAGATGGCTGATCATTTCACCTAATGATGAGTTTTTACCGCCCACGAGTTCTACGTCGTGTTTCCCTAATTTTTCTAGACCAATTACGCGCGCTTCCAAAGTTGTTACTCCACTTTTGCAGTATTAATCACTATCTTGGCATGAAATTATAACAAATTACTTAGCATTCTAAATTTACTAAGTGACAGTCATGTAAGATGGTTTACTATAAAGATTATATAGCACTAAGACAAATTTTGGAGGAGAATTTTAATGTCAGAAGGTAAACAGATTCAGCGTAGTGTTTTCTTTGTTTCGGATGGGACAGCGATTACCGCAGAAACGCTTGGTCATTCACTGTTAGCCCAGTTCCCTCATGTAGATTTTGACATTCATATTATTCCTTATATTACCTCTGAAGAAGCAGCTACAAATGTGGTTGCAGAGATCAATCTTAGAGCGCAGCAAGACGGTCAAAAGCCTTTGGTGTTTGACACCCTTGTAGACCCGTATGTACGTGACATTATTAATACTGCAAATGCGATAAATCTTGATGTTTTTGAAGGGCTTATTAGTAAACTGTCTGACGAGTTAGGTACTGCGCCTACGACTTTAGTCGGTCAAACCCATGCAGTAACAGATTCTGAGTCTTATAAAGCACGTATTGATGCGGTGCATTTTGCTTTAGATAACGATGATGGGGCACGTACTCGTCATTATGATAAAGCCGACTTAATTTTAATCGGGGTATCACGTTCGGGTAAAACACCAACTTCCATCTATCTCTCTTTGCAATTTGGTATTCGTGTAGCGAACTATCCGTTGACAGAAGAAGACTTGGATGACAACCGTTTACCTGCAGTTTTACGTGAGCATAAACATAAGTTATTTGGCTTGATGATTGATGCAGAGCGCCTTGTAGCAATTCGTTCAGAACGTAAGGCCAATAGCCGTTATGCAAGTTTTAGTCAGTGCCAGATGGAATTACGTGCGATTGAAGGTATTTATATTTCAGAAGGAATTAAATACTTAAACGTGTCGGAAATGTCGATTGAAGAAATTTCAACACGTGTTTTACAAATGACAGGACTGAAACGTCGCATTGGTTAAGTGTAAATTGAGCCACTTCGGTGGCTCTTTTAATGATAATAAATTACTGTATAAATTATATAAAAATAGTATTAATTTTTGACTTGTCATACTTTTAATGAATGATAAATATTTAAAATATTGATGAAAATTTTTCTCAACATTTAGACTTAAAATTTAAGCAAATTCTGTATTCAAATGTGTACCAATTTGATGAATTTTTTTGGCTGAAAATTTATAAAATATGGCCTAATTGACAGCTTCAATCTTTTAAAATAATCCGTGTATTGCTGTGTTTTTATCTATGAATTAAGCCTGAATAATCTACTTGATAAGAGTAGTGTATATACTAGATTTAGCACATACAGTTTAATATTTGATCACAATTTTAAAAAATACTGATTTAAATGCTAAAAAAATAGGCAGAAAATAGAATAAAAAATAATCAAACAGTCGCTTTTAGGCGTTAAATCTCAAGAAATGGCATCATTTATTTAATTGATGTGGGTGGGGAATGCTCGAATTGAGACTATTTAGGCTTTAAAAGCAGATATGAAGTGATATTAAAATTGGATTTTTAGCAGTTATTTTCTTATTGAATATAGATTAGAACATAAGTAAATGTCGGCTGAATATGAGCATCGGTATAAATTTTCCTACTTATAATTAGTCATTAAAAGAGTTGTGTAAGACAAAATTAAGAGACTGAAAATTTATTGGTTTGAAATAAAATTTTCATGAAGAATTGATCATAACTATTCAAAAATCGCACTTCTATAAATGAACTGTAGCTGATGATGCAGGTCGGAGGCATGATTTAAGTCTGAGCGCTGAAAAAGCATGTAGCACGATTAAAGCTATTTTCATTTATGGATTTTTAAGAATCCTTAGCCTTACCGAATAGAAGTATTCAATAACGTAGGGGATCTAGCAAAAGCCACCAGAGATGGCTATTGGTGTTGTGAGTTTTGATCAATCGGATAAATTCTAGTAATTGTCATGTGAAAATAATTGCAATGTAATTACTTTTCTTTAGGCTGGTTAGATTCGCTGCGCACAATGACATCACACTCAAACGTATGCTCATCTAAAGCCGTGATTGAATTACTCTGAATTTTTGCAATAGGCCAAGTGTTTAAGATGCAGTTGGGCTGCTGTAATGCTGCATAATAATGATCCGATTTTAGGAAGGTTTTGTTCTGAATTGCGGTATTTGGACTGAGTAAATGTCTTAACCAATGATTCGGTACTTGATCTTCTAAAAAGCGAATCGCCAAAATACTCTTAATACGATTGCTAAATAAACGTCGATTTTTTGCAATCAGTGGGTGCTGGATTAATTTATTCAGTAGACGTTCGGTGCGTGGCAAGACAAATTGCGGTTTGATTTGATAGACCATGATGTTATCTGCAACCTGACATAGATGGTGCAGTTCAGAGACCACATGCTGATCTATCCCAATAATTGCGATTTTTTGATTCTTAAAATCATAATCTTTGATCTGTTCTGAACTGATGATCGTTCCACGAAAGTGTTCAAAATCCTCTAGATGATTATTAAAAATATGGTGGGTTGCATCCTGCTTGTTGGCCATATTTATTCCTTGTCTTTTGTTTTTTTAGTTGAGTCTTAGATAGGAATATATTCTGTGATGGGCCAGTCGGGGTAAAGCGTTTTTTCAGTCTGATGAGTCATACAATTTGTCTAGAATTGATTTGCTTGGCCCTTGTCATTTATACATTTCTAGGAGTGAACTGATTTTTTTATGCGTTGTAGTTCATTAACCGCTCAAGCAGATCGATAAAACAATGAGCGACCTGCATGAACAGCTTTTGAGATCTATAATTTTGTGAGTTTTAAAGTGGTTCATCATCTGATGAGTTATAGTCAAGCTGACTCGTGGTTGAATGTTTAAGTTCGGGTTGGTCGGTGTGTGTACGTAAATAGTCCATATCACGAATATTTTTTTGTACAGCAACTGCACCAAACAAACTCATTAGGAAAGCCATCATGTAAAAACCTTTTTCACTTAATGCCAGTTCAGCATTCCAAAGGCCAATGGCAAGAAGTACAAGGCAAATAATGACGGATGCCCAGCACAGTCCAAAGTAGATTGCAGTGACATGCATTCCTTCTAAACGGTCACGAATGATTTTTTGTAGTGAAACCGATGAAAATAATCCATAAAGCAATAAAATGAGATAAAAGCCTTTTTCATTCAGCATCATATTTGCATTGAATAAACCTATGCAAAACACCACAGCGCCTAAGATCAGTGCACACCAACTTGCTGCGATAAATGCGGGTGTGGGTTTATTAATATATTGGCTCATCTGCTTATTTTTCTCTTTGTTTTGCTTATGTTTAATATTTATACAGCAATAAAAATGAGTAAAGCAATTATTTAGTTGAGACAATGATGGTTTTTAAGTACAGGTTTGGTCGTTGTTAGCCGAAACCATATTATCTGTTGACTGCTATCCGTCTAAAGAGCCACAAAAAATGTAGTCACAATTCTACCTTTAGACGGATTAAACGCTTGGATTAGATCATTAAGCTTAGAGTCTTAAGCTAGATCATTTTTGATTTGCATTAAACGTTCGAAGTTTTCAATGCGCTTATCGGTATCGTAAATGTCGCAGGTGAAAATAAATTCATCAACGTCATATTTGGTGAGTAGGTTTTCTAAACCTGCTCGAACGGTTGCATTTGAACCGACTTGTCCCATAGCGTAGAAATTGTCGACAGACATCTTTTCTGCAGCAGACCATAAGCCTTGCATACTGTCGACTGGAGCTTTGAGTTTTAAACTTTGACCACGCATTAAACCTAAAACCCGTTGATAAGCACTCGTTGCTAGATATTCTGCTTCTTCATCTGTTTCAGCAACAACCGTTGGTACGCCCATAGAAACATAAGGTTGATCTAAATATTCGGATGCTTGGAAAGTCTCACGATAGAGCTGAATCGCTTGTCCAAGCATGCGTGGTGCGAAATGAGAAGCAAAAGAATAGGGTAGACCTAAACGTGCAGCGAGTTGTGCACTGAATAGACTTGAACCTAGAAGCCATACAGGAACATGTGTATTTTGTCCCGGTGTGGCAATGATGCGCTGGTGAGGTTCAGGTGCTTTAAAGTATTGCAATATCTCAAGGACATCTTGTGGAAATTGATCTTCGGTTTCCTGACGGCCACGGCGTAAAGCGCGCATGGTGGTTTGGTCAGTACCCGGCGCACGACCTAAGCCGAGTTCAATACGGCCGGGATATAGCGTTTCAAGCGTGCCAAATTGTTCAGCGACAACCAAAGGTGCATGGTTGGGCAACATAATCCCGCCTGAACCGAGCTTGATGGATTGTGTATTTGCTAAGAGATAACCGAGTAAAACCGCAGTTGCAGAACTTGCGATGCCATCCATATTGTGGTGTTCGGCTAACCAGAGACGCTCATAGCCAAGTTGTTCTGCTTTCTGTGTTAACTGGAGTGCATGTTTGAGTGAAAATTCGATGGTTTTATCATCTCGAACAGGTGCGAGTTCAAGTATTGAAAATTTTGTATCGGCTAGAGTACGCATGTTTTCTCTCAGAGATCTTTATATCGAAATAATACGATATAAAACGCCTAATGTATATCGAATAAATTCGATATATTGGTTGGGCTGTGTAAAAAGTCAACTTTTGGTATATCTAAACTTTTTTTTATAAACAAAAAAAGCACCCGAAGGTGCTGATTTTTTTCATTGAAATATATCGATTAACGTTTACCGTTTTTGTACCAACCTAAGTGACGACCATTGTCTCCACGGTAGCCTCGGTCGTTGTAGCTGTAATTATTGGTACGATAGCCACGGTTGTTATAACGACGGTCATAGCGATCATCATAACGACCATTGTAGCGGTCATCATAGCGACGGTCTTCAGACACTTTTTTACCTAGTGCAGAACCACCAGCTGAACCAAGTGCAGCACCTATATAACCACCGTTTGTGCCGCCCATGTTTTTACCTACGGTATAACCACCTGCGCCACCAAGTGCACCACCGATGATGGCACCATTACGGTCACGTTTGTTTGCCGATGCTGCTGCACCTGCACCGCCACCAATTGCTGAACCAATCATTGCGCCAGTTTGGCCGCCAACTTGGTTACCGATTGCTGCACCAACAACACCACCTAAAGCAGATGTTAATGCAGTATTGGTGCTATTACCTGCATGTGTTGCAGTCATAGTAAGTGCTGAAGCGGCAATTGCTGCACTGAATAGAATTTTATTAATTTTCATTTTTAAACTCCTTACGAAGCATGATGTTTATCTGTTGATATCAATATATGAAAACACATAGCGAATATTTGGAGCGTGATGTGAAATAAAATACGTGTTCCGTTGCTGCAATGTAAATTTTGCACTTTATTTCTACATGATTGATGACTTGGTTGGAGGGAAGGCAAATCTAAATATTTATCAGGAGCAATAAATAAAGTTGTATTTATCATTTGAAAAAAGGCGATACATAAAAAAAGCACCCGAAGGTGCTATTTTCACTATTCAATAAGGACTCACTAATTTTTGAATTAGTGACGACGACGGTAACGTTTTTTGTATTTACGTTCTTGGTGTTTGTCGTAAGCTTTATCTTTAGAGATTTTATTACCTAGAGCAGCACCACCAGCAGCACCTAGTGCAGAGCCGATGTAACCACCGTTTGTACCGCCCATGCTTTTACCAACAGTATAACCTGTACCACCACCTAAAGCACCGCCGATAGCAGATTCTGTACGGTTGCGTTTATTACTTGCTACCGCAGCACCACCAGCACCACCAAGAGCGGCACCAATTGTAGCGCCGGTATTACCTCCCATGTTTTTACCAATTGCAGTACCTGCAACACTACCTAATGCACTAGCTGCAGCAACGCGTGTTGTACTATCTGCATTTGCAGACACAGTGAACATAGAAGCAGTTGCTAGAGTGGCTGTCATTAAAAGAGTATTCAGTTTCATAGTTCACTCCATGTCCTTCATAAACGCGAGGACTTTTTCATAATCATTTCGATGGCAGTAAATGTAACAAAACTATTCGCTATAAATATGGAGAGCTTTCTCTTTATTTGGTGATTTGAGTGTCTAGTTTGTATAAGTTTTATTAATATTGTGAAAAAAATGGTCGAATGCAGAAAATCTGTACGACTTTGTGGAGAAAGCTAGGAGTGATGAAGTTCACACTTTGATATTTAGGGTCATTGATAGGCCAAAAAACAATATATATGTCATTTCAGACCCATTATCGGTACACTAGCGCCATTATTTTGAATTTTGGCATATCCGTGAAAGTTTAGCGGTAGAGCCTGTGTATTGAGATTTTTTGAAAAATGAAAGAATCGTTACGTTTACGATTAGATCAGCTCTCTGACCGTCACGAAGAATTAAATGCATTACTCGCAGATGTAGAAGTCATTTCAGACAATAAACGTTTCCGTCAGTTGTCTCGTGAGCATAGTGATTTATCTGAAATCACTGAAGTTTGGAAAAAATACCGTCAAGCAGAAGAAGATATTGAAACTGCTGAAGTGATGTTGACGGATCCAGATTTCAAAGAAATGGCCGTTGAAGAAATTAAAGAAAATAAAGCTTTGATTGGTCAGCTTGAAGCAGACTTAAACATTCTGATGATTCCAAAAGATCCGAATGATGCGAACTCTGCTTATTTAGAAATTCGTGCCGGAACAGGTGGTGATGAAGCTGCAATTTTCTCTGGTGACTTATATCGAATGTACAGTAAATATGCTGAATCACAAGGTTGGCGTATTGAAGTGCTGTCTGAAAATGACGGCGAACATGGCGGTTATAAAGAAGTGATTTGCCTCATCAATGGTGAAGGCGTATATGGTCGTTTGAAATTTGAAAGTGGTGCACATCGTGTACAGCGTGTTCCTGCAACAGAGTCACAAGGTCGTGTTCATACTTCGGCATGTACTGTTGCGATTTTGCCGGAAATTGATGTAGACACCAGTGTTGAAATTAATCCTTCAGAATTACGTATTGATACCTATCGTGCATCTGGTGCGGGTGGTCAGCACATTAACAAAACTGACTCTGCTGTACGTATTACCCATATTCCAACGGGTACAGTTGTAGAATGTCAGGACGAACGTTCACAGCATAAAAACAAAGCCAAAGCGATGGCGCTATTGGTTTCTCGTTTAGAAAATGCTAAACGCGCAGCGGCAGATGCAGCGACGTCTGAAATGCGTCGTGACTTGGTAGGTTCTGGTGACCGTTCTGAGCGTATTCGTACCTATAACTATCCACAAGGTCGTATGACTGATCATCGTATTAACTTAACACTGTATAAGTTAGATGCAGTGATGGAAGGTGATTTGACTGAATTGCTAGATAGTTTGCATCGTGAATATCAAGCCGATCAGTTGGCATTATTAGCACAGCAGAATGGTGGCTAATGAATATTGCACAGGCTTTGGCCTATCGTGGTGAACCTGAAAGTTATGAACGTCAGGAAAATGCGTGGTTGTTAGAGCATATCATCAAGATTGATTCTTTTGATTTAATCATGAAAAAGGATCAAGAATTGACGGCAGAACAAGAACAACTCTATGTCGACAGTCTTGCTCGTATTGCAGCAGGTGAGCCTTTGGCTTATGTCACAGGTTCTCAGCCATTTTGGACGCTAGATTTAAAAGTGACTAAAGATACTTTGGTTCCACGTCCTGATACGGAAGTACTCGTTGAAACTGTACTCCGTTTAGAACTTCCTGAAGATGCTCGTGTGGTCGATTTAGGAACAGGAACTGGTGCTGTAGCCTTGTCATTAGCCAGTGAACGTCCAGATTGGTCAATTGTAGCTTCGGATATTTACGAACCTACCTTGGAAGTTGCTGAGTTTAATGCCAAAAAGCATGATCTTGAACATGTGCAGTTTGTCTTAGGTTCTTGGTTGAAACCCTTTGGTCGTGCTTTCTTTGATGTAATTGTGTCAAATCCGCCGTATATCGATGCTGATGATGTACACATGAAAGATTTGGCGACAGAGCCTGAACGTGCTTTGGTTGCGGACAATCATGGGCTTGCAGATATTGAGCAAATCATTCTTCAAGCCAAAAAACATTTAACCGTGAATGGGTGGGTGGTGCTTGAACATGGCTATGACCAAGGTGAAGCAGTCAGACATTTGTTCTTACGAGTTGGATATCGAAATGTTCGGACTGTAAAAGATTATGGTGGAAATGACCGTGTCAGCTTAGGTCAGTGGCAACATTGATTTGGTATTAGAGATAGTCAAAAATAAAGCGCATTGAATGCGCTTTATTTTTTTGTTTTTGATATTCGATCAATACTTACATTGGGTAGTCTTGTAAGCTATCGAAAACTTCAACTTGTTCTAAAGCTGCTGTTTCTACTGCAAGACAGTAAGCAATAATTTTTGCAGTTGCATTCACTAAATTTTCATCTTTTAGATTTGCACCTGCTTGAATTGCTTCAATGTCATCCGCTTGGATATCCAGTGCATGAGCAACTTCAACTGCATTTTCAGTGCTAAAAAATTGTGAGATCAAATTTTGCAAATCGATATCTGCGACAGTTTTAAGCTGTTCATGAAACAGTTCATCAATTGCGTCAATCTGAGTGAAAAGAGAATCTGAAAAGTTTTGAACAAGTTGTTGTTCAAGAACATCAATCATCTTAAGCATAGGATAGCCTTTCAAGGAGATGCAGGAGAATTGAAAAATAAATAAGCAAAGTGCTTTAAATTGAGTGAAAAATAACCTAATTAGACTAAAGTAGCAATCGTTCAAGGATGAATGGTCAGTCTATTTATTGAATATTTTTAAGTTATTGATTTTCTATTAATTAGATGAATATTCAATTTATAAATAGCGAATATCAAATTCTAGGCCTTGAATTCAGGCGCATTATTTTGTCGATACGCACCGGGACTGACGCCTGTCCATTTTTTAAATGCCCGATGAAAAGCACTCGGATCATGAAAATTTAGTTCTTCACTGATATCTTGCAAACTTTTATCGGTATGGGTTAAAAAATCGATGGCAGTATCACGTCGGATATCATTTTTGAGTTGTTGATAACTCACACCTTCACTTTTAAGACGGCGATGCATGGTGGCTTCCGACATATTCATTTTGACCGCCAACTCATAAAACTCTAACCATTCGGCAGGAGAAACGTCTAACAGTTGTTTACGAATTTGGCTACTGAGCGCATACGGGTTTTTAAAGCGCACCAAAAGGTTTTCAGGCGTTTGTTGTAGGAATTGATACCATGAACGTGTGTCTTGTTTGATTGGCAGGGTTAAATAACTGGCATCTAGTTGTATATAGTTTTGACTGGCTTGGTAATGAATATTTTCACAAAAGCGAACTTTATAGTCGTGATCATCAAGCGGCGCATCACATTTGAATTGGATTTGATTTAACAAAATTCGTTGTCCACTCAGCCAGCACAGTAGCGTATGGATGAGCATTAAATAAGTTGCATAGCTGAACATGCGTTTAGGCGCTTGTTGGTCATAGATCACGATATAAGCAAAGTGATCTTCAATGGTTAAATCGCTATGTAAGTCATCTAAAACCAGATTTAAAAATTGTAGGATTTGCTTGAGTGCATCACCCAATGTGCTGTTATGCATGACCATTTTCGACAGTAGCTTAAAACTACCACGTCGCATAGCATGCCGATCCATGCCAAAAAATTCATCATCCATCACATCTGCAAGATGAGTCCATAAAGCCGCATATTGTGAAACGGAAACTCTGGTTTTACTCGATAGCAGTAACTCTGAGGGTATACCAGACTTTTGTAAAATAGCAGAAATATCAAAGTGCTTTTTTTGCGCATCGTGTAATGCTTCATGCACCAAGTCGATAGAAATCGTCCCTTTGCTGTATTCGAGTCCATGCTTCGGCATATGTGCGGATAGGTCCTTGTTCAGAATTGTCCAAATACATCAGAAAAGATGCAACATTTGGAAATTGTACTGAATAAATTCTCTGTTTACTCTGCATCTTAAGTCGAATTTAAAACAAGACATCGTAAATAGGGAAATGCTATGGACATTAAAGGAAAAGTTTTTGTTGTGACAGGTGGTGCATCAGGACTAGGCGCTGCGACAGCAACACATCTGATTGGCCTGGGTGCAAAAGTGATTATTGTGGATATGAATCATGAGCATGGCGAAGCGATGCAACGTCAACTGGGTGATCATGCCAAATTTGTTCAATTGGATGTTACCGATGAACAAGCGGTCGGTACTTTCTTTGTACAAGTTGAAGCGGAATTTGGTCAACTTAATGGCTTAGTGAACTGTGCAGGTATCGCACCCTCTGCAAAAGTTTTAGGTCGTGACGGATTACATGATTTGGCGATGTTCCAAAAAGTATTAAATATTAATGTTTCAGGCACATTCAATATGCTGCGCTATGCGGCACAACTGATTGCTAAATATGAATTAAAAGCAGGTGAAGAAGAGCGTGGCGTAATTGTGAATACGGCATCGGTAGCGGCTTTTGATGGTCAAATTGGTCAGTCGGCTTATGCAGCATCAAAAGGGGCAGTGGTTGCAATGACATTACCTCTTGCACGTGAGCTTGCACGTGAATCAATCCGTGTGATGACCATTGCTCCGGGCATTATGGAAACGCCGATGCTCAAAGGCTTAGCACAAAATGTACAAGATGCTTTGGGGCAAATGGTGCCTTTCCCTCCACGTTTAGCAAAACCACAAGAGTTTGCAAACTTAGTGACGCATATTTTTGAAAATGCTTATCTCAATGGCGAAGTGATACGTCTTGATGGCGCGATCCGTATGCAGCCTAAATAGTTATTTATTAAAACTGCTTATTCAGGCTTCTACGACGGAGTCTGATCGAGAATAACTTTGTTGACAGTAGCTCATCTTGTTACTTTTGTTTTAGGCAAAAGTAACCAAAATCATTGTCATTTGCAAAACTCGTCATCAAGTATTTATTGATTTACGGGTCGCAGAAACACTAGAGATTAATAGCGTCCTGCCTCAGACAGTTGTAAATGACGTCGTCGTGTATCCAACTTTGCTTTATACAGCCAAAGAATTTTTAATTCCGCAGTTATCCAAAATTTAAAGCTATTCCCGCTATAAAAGATTTAGAAAAGGAAGTCTCATGATTTTAAATGATGAACAAAAAATGGTTCAGGACATGATGCGAAGCTATTCGCAAGAAAAACTGAAACCAACGGCTGCAGAGCGTGACAAAACGGCAGCATTTCCTGCACAAGAGCTAAAGGAACTTGGTGAGCTGGGTGCTTTAGGCATGACGGTTTCTGACGAATGGGGTGGTGCAGGTTTAGACTATGTGTCTTTGGTTGTTGCCTTAGAAGAAATTGCTGCAGGTGATGGTGCGATTTCGACGATTGTCAGCGTACAAAACTCACTGCCATGTGGCATTACGCAGCGTTATGGTACAGAAGCACAAAAAGAAAAATACTTAAAAAAATTAGCCACTGGCGAATGGTTAGGTTGTTTTTGCTTAACAGAACCACAAGTGGGTTCAGATGCGAGTGCATTGGAATGTAAAGCGGAGCGTGATGGTGATGAGTGGGTGTTAAATGGCACCAAGCAATTTATTACCACAGGAAAACATGCCCAAGTTGCCTTAGTTTTTGCGGTAACGGACAAGTCTGCAGGTAAAAAAGGGATTTCGTGCTTTTTAGTACCAACGGATGCGCCAGGTTATATCGTATCGCGATTAGAAGACAAAATGGGTCAGCATTGTTCCGATACAGCAACTATTGTTTTAGATGACTGTCGTATTCCTGCGGATAGTCTTTTAGGCCAAGAGGGGGAAGGCTATAAAATTGCCTTATCAAACCTAGAGTCAGGTCGAATTGGTATTGCTGCGCAGTCTGTGGGTATGGCCCGTGCGGCATTAGATGCGGCTGTTGAATATGCCAATGAACGCAAGGCATTTGGGGTGGAGATTGTACAGCATCAGGCCGTGGCATTTCGCCTAGCAGATATGGCCACCCAAATTGAGGCGGCACGCCAATTAATCTTCCATGCAGCGACTTTAAAAGATGCCGGTTTTCCATGTTTAAAAGAAGCCTCAATGGCGAAACTTTTTGCATCGACGATGGCTGAACGAGTGTGTTCAGATGCGATTCAAATTCATGGGGGCTATGGTTATGTATCTGATTTCCCAGTAGAACGAATTTATCGTGATGTGCGTGTCAGTCAAATCTATGAAGGTGCGTCGGACATTCAACGTCTGGTGATTGCACGTGAAGTAACCAAAGGATAGCTGGTTAAGAAATAGACTTTGGTCGATGTTCAAACCCTGCAATGGCGTTGATGGTTATGGAAATTGCAGGGCACATCCAAACATGGTTATCTAGGTATAGACAGTCTAAAAATAGGTAGTTTACGAATAGATTGTCGAAGAGTATAAGTTTCAAAACTAAAAAACCGACATTGCAATCGGTGTATGGAAAAGCAGTTAAAGCGGATGTGGCAAAGGAATCGTCACTAGTACGCAGTGGTACAACAACAAGATGAATAAACCTCAAAGTCTTGCACTTTGAATCATAGAGAACAGGATAGGAATTGTCGTCATGAAGACACTAGAACAAGCATATCGTGATTTTAATTTTGAAAAGATGGTTACAGAACAATTGGTCGGTACGCCAAGTTCAATCAATGCTTATGATGAATGTTGTGGGCGCTATGTTGGGCAAAATAGAACTGCGCTGATCTGGGAAGGTAAAAATGGTGAATCTGAGCAATGGACTTTTGAGCAATTAGATTTAGCTTCTGCACAATTGGCAAATTATTATCAGCGCATTGGACTGAAAGCAGGTGATTGCATTGCAGGTCTATTACCCCGTACAGCAGAGTTATTGATCACCGTATTGGCAACATGGCGTATAGGGGCAATTTATCAGCCTTTATTTACGGCATTTGAGTCCAAAGCGATTGAGCATCGGGTGCAAACTGCGGGAACAAAGCTGATTGTAACCAACACTGAGCAACGATCAAAACTCAATCATATTGATTTACCACATATTTTAACCGTGCATGCCGATCAAGCGATTCAGACAGATCCTGACTTTTGGTCAGAGCTGCAACTTCATGACACCGCATATAACTCAGTACCCCGTTCTTTTGATGATGAATTTTTAATGATGTTTACCTCAGGGACGACGGGTTTAGCCAAGTCTGTACCTGTGCCACACAAAGCGCTGTTGGCATTTAAAGGATATATGACACATGCGGTTGATTTGCGTGATGAAGATTCATTTTGGAATTTAGCAGATCCGGGTTGGGCTTATGGTTTGTACTATGGAATTGCAGGGCCTTTAAGTTTAGGGCACAGCATTATTATGGATGAACGTGCTTTTAGTGTTGATCACGCACTTCAAGTCATCAAAAAATATAAAGTCAGCAATTTGACCGGTTCACCAACGGCTTTTCGTATGTTCTTTGGGTTTAAAGAAAAATTTGATGAATCCATAAAATCACATTTACGGGCTGTGAGTAGCGCAGGAGAGCCACTAACTCCCGAAGTGATTCAATGGTTTAATCACGACTTAAACGTCAATATTTATGACCAATATGGACAAACGGAACTTGGAATGGTGATTGCAAATCATCATGCTTTAGAACACTACAAAAAAGTGGGTTCAGCCGGTTTTGCTATACCGGGCCATCGTTTCGCGGTGCTTAATAAAGATTATCAAGAAATTGAACGTGGTGGCATTGGAACATTGGCATTAGATTGGTCGCAATCTCCACTCATGTGGTTCACAGGCTATGGCGGCAATAACCGTAAAGCCTTTGTCGGGAACTACTATTTAACTGGTGATACTGTTAGGTTAAATGAAGAAGGCGGCATTGATTTTGTGGGTCGTGCTGACGATGTCATTACAACGTCAGGCTATCGTGTAGGGCCTTTCGATGTGGAAAGCACATTATTAGAGTGCGAAGAGGTTTTAGAATCGGCAGTTGTCGGTAAGCCTGATCCTGAGCGTACAGAATTGGTCAAAGCTTTTGTGGTATTGAAACCACAATATCAAGCAAGTTCAGAACTCATGGATAAGCTACAAGCCTATGTGCGATCTCGTTTATCCAAGCATGCTTATCCAAAAGAAATTGAATTTGTAGATGGGTTGCCTAAAACATCGAGTGGAAAAATCCAACGTAATCTGTTGAAACAACAAGAAGTGGCCAAAGCGCAATTAATGCAAAAGGTCAGTTAAGTTTAGGCTGAGATGGATTAAAGGAAAGGCTGCGTACATGCAGCCTTTTTTGATTTGCTTATCTGAAGTTGGATAATAATTATTTTTGAGTTTGCAATTTTAATGCTGAGACATCGGTAAATGTTTTGGAAAGCTAATGAGGCAAAGCTGTGCAGAAATAAGTGCACAAGCAAACATGACTGTGACTAAACCTAAGCTGCCAAAATTACTAAATTTACCGGTTAAAGTTGTAATGATCGCACCAAAGCCAAATTGTAAAGCACCTAATAATGCAGATGCTGTACCAGCATTTTTATGCTGAAACATAAGAGCCAAATGGCTTCCGGTAGGCATAATGAAACCTAAAAGTGCAACGGCGATAAATAGTGCGCTACAGAAGAATATTAGATTTGAATAGCCTAAGCATTGTGCAAGGAGCAATACAGTCATAATGAGTAAGAAACTGCTGTTCATGATTTTATAGGCATTCAGTGGTCCAAATTTTTCATGCACTTTGGGGTTAAAGATTGCAGCAGCAATTAAACCAAATGCATTGAATGCAAAGAGCAGGCTAAATTGGGTAGAACTCAACTGATACTCACTGATAAATACACTGGCTGAACCAGCGATATAGGCAAAGAAGCCAGCTTGTGCAATACACAGTGTGAGTGAGTAAATGATGAACTTACGATCCCTGATAATTTGCCCATATAATTTGATGGTTTGTGAGAGCTTGAATTGTTGACGCAATTCCACTTGACGTGTTTCAGGGAGTAGCATTGCAACGGCTGCCAATACAATCGCGGCATATACGGCTAAAAAAATAAAAATATTTCGCCATGAACCTAAAGCCTGTAAGCCATCGCCAATTAGAGGTGCAGCCACCGGTGAAAGGCCTAATATCGCCAAAACCATTGACATCATTTTGCCCATTGCCGGGCCTTGAAACTGATCTTTGATAATCGCAAAGGCAATCACCATCCCAATTGAACCACCTAAACCTTGAATAAAGCGAATCCATTGTAATTGTTCAACGCTTTGTGCAAATGTGCAGCCGATCGAGCCTAAAATATAAATCCCTAAACCTAAGTAAATAAGCGGCTTACGGCCAAATTTATCCGATAGTGGGCCATACATCAGCTGGCCAAGCATTAAACCCACAAAAAATGTCATCAAACTCAGTTGGATCGCACCTTCGCTACTCCCTAAAGATGTTGCCATAACGGGAATGCTTGGTAGGTACATATCAATACCTATCGGGCCGATGGTTGCGAGTAATGCAATGAGTATGGGCATTGCACGTGTATTTGATGCTGTCATAATGTGGTTGGATCTTGTGGAAAGCAGCGCATTCTGAAACTTATCGGTTTCCTAAGTCAAAGAGAGCAGCATTGGCAAAACTAGGCCGTCCTTTGGTCATGTCGGCAGAACAGCGGCGTGCAGAAATTTTTTCTATTGCAGAACAACTCTTTGGTGAGAAGGGCTTTGAAAATGTCACCATGTCTGAAATTGCGACCGCAGCAGGTATGTCTAAAAAAACGCTATATGTGTATTTTTCTGATAAACGTGAACTGCTTATTTCATTGGTTGAGTCGTCCTATATCTGGACTGAAGATGCTTTTGATGCCAATAGTTTAGATCGTGTGTTGGCCTTGCAAAATCAACTGAAGAAAATCGCTGAGCATGTCCTGTCCGAGCGGCATATCAAGTTGTGCCGACTGGCGATCGCAGAGCGTGTTGGGGTTGATGGAATAAGCGATACGTTTTATGAAAAAGGCATCGCCAAAAGCCGAGATCAGTTGATTCATGCTGTGAGTCATATTCCAAGTGCCCAATTTGTATTGAACTTAAATGCAGATATCATGGCGGATATGTTATTTGGTGCGACCATTTCGAAGCCTTTCGTCGATTTACTATTTTTAAATCAGCAGATAGATATGCAGCAGGTGACTATGGCAATTGAACAAAGTATTCAGGCTTTGTTTAAAATGTGAATGCCTAAATTTTCATAGCAAAATTGAATGTTTATTTTCGTCCTTATCTTTGGATTGCTCGTTATAATGGCCTCGGTTTTATGTTTTAAATGAGATAGCAGAACATGGATGCACAGCTCGATCTAGATTCAGACATGGAATTAAGTGATGATGAAATGCATCTATACAGCCGTCAAATATTGCTTGATGGTTGGGACATCGATGCGCAAGAGAAGCTAAAACTTGCCAATGTACTCATCGTGGGGTGTGGTGGGATTGGGTGTACCACAGCCGAATTATTGGCACGTGCAGGCGTCGGACAAATCACTTTGATCGATGCAGATCGAATTGAAATCAGTAATTTGCAACGACAAATTGCTTATACCAAACACGATGTAGGATTTTATAAAGCTGAAATTTTGGCTAAACGCTTACAAGCGATTAACCCGCATATCCGAGTGCAAAGCTATACCAAAAAATTAGATGAAAGCAACGCAAAGGCATTGATTTCACAGCAAGATTTGGTTCTCGATGGTTGTGATAATTTCAGCACGCGTTATTTGGTCAATGTGAGCTGCGTAGAAAATAATGTGGCGCTGATTAGTGCTTCAGCGATTGGTTTCCAAGGGCAACTGTTTATGGTCGAAGGAAACGCTGCATGTTATGAATGTCTATTTCCAAAAGAACAACAAGCCAATGAAAGTTTGCGCTGTGCAGACTCGGGTGTGCTTGCAACCACACCAAATGTTATGGCAAGTTTGCAAGCTCATCATGCCTTGCTCTATTTGGGTTTAGGAAAGACAGTATTGAAACAAAAACTTTTGTTGTGGGATGGTCTGTCAATGAAACAAAAAATTCTCGCTTTTGAAATAGATCCCGATTGTCCAATCTGTCAGGCAAGATAAAGCAGCAAGCCCTTATTTTTTTGCTACACTCACGTTAATTATTTTTTTCTAAGACATTATGAAAAACAATATCTGGTTAGATGGAATTCGCTCGGTTGCCCGAATGGGTGAGACCGCAGTCGTTGCGGCAAAAGCCGGCTTTAAATATGCAACTGAAAAACCAAGTAACGCAAAACTCATGCGTGAAACTTTTGAATCACTGGGTTCAACCTATATTAAATTAGGTCAATTTATTGCAAGTACACCTTCTTTATTTCCACGTGAATATGTAGAAGAGTTTCAAGGTTGTTTAGATCAGACACCGTCACTGCCGTTTAGTTATGTGCAGCAGGTATTGGCTTCAGAATTTGCTGGTCGTAATTTAGATGAAATATTTGCTTCAATTGATGAAAAGCCTTTGGCTTCTGCATCGATTGCACAGGTGCATGCCGCTAAATTGGTCACTGGTGAAAATGTTGTTATTAAGGTGCAAAAGCCGGGTGTCGAGACGATTCTCTATACAGATTTAAATGTCTTACATTGGGCTACTAAACTGGTTGAAAAAGCTGTACCCAAAGTTAAATTTGCCTCACTTGCAGATATTGTTGAAGAAATTAAAGTTCGCATGGTACGTGAGGTGGACTTTATTGAAGAAGCTCAAAATCTTGACGACTTTGTGAATTATCTGAACGTAACTCAAAACAAAGCCGCAACAGCACCAAAGGTTTATCACCAATATTCAACACGTCGCGTCTTAACCATGGAGCGTTTATACGGCGTACCATTGACTGATTTTGATGTGGTCAAGAAAGTCGCTAAAGATCCATCGCAAGTTTTGGTGACAGCGATGAATACATGGTTTGGCAGCTTGATGTTATGTAACAGTTTCCATGCAGACTTACATGCAGGCAACCTGATGCTGTTAGAAGATGGTCGAGTAGGCTTCATCGATTTTGGTATCGTAGGCCAGTTGAAACCTGAAGTGTGGACAGCATGTATTGCGTTTATGGATGCCCTACAAAAAACTGACTACAACTTGATGGCTGAAAACATGCTGAAAATGGGCATGACGGCTGTCAAAATTGACACACAAGTCTTAGCTGCCGACTTAGAGCGCTTATTTAGCGGTGTGCTTTTGGCCGATCCGCAAGAGTTATTAACCTCAAATCCTGCCGATTTGAATGACATCATGATGGATATGGTACAAGTCGGAGAGCGTCATGGTATTCGCTTCCCACGTGACTTCGCTTTATTATTCAAACAAATGTTGTACTTTGACCGCTTTATGCGCATCCTTGCGCCATATACTGATATTTATGCAGACCAGCGTATTCAAATGGTGCAGACTATGGACCCTAATTTATTGTTGAAGCAATAATTTAGCCGCAAGATATAAATAAAACCCTCCTTCTTTAACAGGAGGATTTTATCGATGTTTAAGATTTTAATTTGAGTGTAAGAATGGACGCAATTATCATTGAAGGTTTGAAAGTTGAGACTGTCATCGGCTGTTTCAATTGGGAGCGTCAGATTATTCAGCCTTTGATGCTCGACCTCAATATTCAAACTAGTTTAGCGCAGGCGGCTCAGTCAGATGAGCTTGAAGATACCTTGAATTATGCTGAAATTTGCGAAATATCAGCCAAAGTCATTCAAACTGCTCAACCTAAATTGATCGAACATGCAGCAAAACTGGTGATTGATGCACTTTTCGCTACCTATGACAGCATTGAATCTATTATGATTAGCATCCGGAAGCCTGCCATTATCGCGCAAGCCAATTCTGTAGGAATTCGTCTTGAACGCCACCGAAACGATTTTCGCCCTAGCTCTGGCGAGTAATTTCAATCCCAAACCTCATTTTCAACAGGCTTTACGTCAAATTCAGGCTTTGGGTCATGTTGAATTTTCCAAAATTTATGTGATTCCTTGTCGTGATGGCATTGGGGCGGATTATTGGAATGCAGCCTGTTTGGTGAAAAGCAGTTTATCTGTAGATGAAATCAGCGCCTTACTGAAAAAAATGGAAGCAGACTCAGGTCGTGTTCGTCCGTCTCATAATATCGCTTTGGATCTGGATCTGATCGCGTGGGGCGAAAGCTTAGCGTACATGCAGTTTAATCCGAAAAAACTGCCTTTAGCACTCGATGTTAAAATACCAATGTTCGACATTTGGAAAAATAAGATGTTTGAACATCCAGCACATCAATTTCCTATGGTGAGTTGTCAAAAAGTTTTAGTGGATTGAGCGAATGAAACGCAATGCTTTCAAAACTCATGACGTATATTTCAAATGTCCCTAAATATCCCAAGTAGACAATAACAAAAAATATTCAAATCCTGTCATGGTATGCGCTAGCGTATAGGTTGTCGCAGGATTACATTATCTTTTTAGCTTCAAAATAATGATATGAACTGGACGGATCTGATTCAGCACTATGGCTATATTGCGATTTTTATTGGCACGTTGTTTGAAGGAGAAACAGTGCTGATGATTGGCGCCTATGCCGTACATCAACACATACTTCATTTTCCAGTGTTGATTGCAGTGGCGATGTTGGGCAGTTTTATTGGCGATCAGTTTTATTATCAAATGGGCGCTCGCTATGGGCAAAAACTTATCCAGTCGAATGTAGAATTTGCACAAAAATTCGATCGTGCGAGCCAGTTTATTGAACGTTATCCTATTTTGACCATTTTATTTATGCGCTTTGCTTGGGGTTTTAGAACCATTTTACCTATTGCAGTCGGTGTGCGTACTTATCCTGTTTGGAAATATGTGCTGATTAGTCTGGTTGCCTGTTTTATTTGGGTAATGTTGGTCGCAACGATTGGCTTCCAAATCAGTCATTATTTACATCTGTTTTGGGCGAAAATGTTGTCTTATCATCAAGATATTTACATCGTTATTGCCGTTATTTTATGTATCGTATTCTTCCGTGTGCTCTATACGGTGTTGAAGTGGTGGCGTAAGCATCATCAACATTGATAAAGTGAACGTGGTTGATCTGATAAAGTCGTCAAAACATAATTAAAAGATTTAAAGGGATATTTAGTGAGAGCAATATGGGCTTAGGTTATGGTGCGGGTGCGGGAGGTTTCCTTATTATTTGCTTTGCGATTTTGGTGCTATTTATCGTCATTGCAATTTGGTTGAGTTGGAATAATTGGTATAAAAAGCAAAAAAATCGACCATATAAAGTAAATGCGGCACTTAAAATTGGTTTATCTGGCGTATTGTTTTTCCCTTTATTTGTTGCAGTAACGCTTGGATTGTTCGTGATTTCAGATCTTATTTCTGACTATGCAGAGTGGCAGCATCAAAAGAAAATTCATATACAGTTGCAGGAACCCTTAAACTATGGAGAGGTTGTACTGCCTGAAGGCACGTGGATTAACCGATCATTTGAAACCGATTATACTCTGGAACAGATGACTGATATTCGTCAAGGTTTGACATCGGCTCGTTTTCCACAGCCGATTCAAATAGCTAGATTTGATGTTATTGCATTTGAGCTGCATCGTCATTTATTGCTTGAGTTGGTACATGATCAAACCGTTATGTTGAATAACCAAAAAGAAATTTGTCCGGCAGGATGGCTACTTGAGTTAGGTGGAGCAGGTTATCCGTCCACTGCACAACGTTATAGTTTGAATTTTGATTGGTTTACACCAAGTCGATGGCAGCCTATAAACTGTTTTGATGGTGAAGGAATTATTGTATTAAAGTCAAAAGATTTCTCATAAAAAAGCCTGCATCATTGCAGGCTTTTTTTTTCACTATTTATAAAACTTAGCGAAAATCATTAAATGTAATAACTGGTTTTGGTCATCAGCTTAGAAATACCAGTCATGGCAATACGAACTGGAACAGGAAGGTCTACACCACCTGCATTGAGTGCTGTATCACGGTGATGCAGCTCATCTTCATTCATTTGCACTAAGATTTTACGTGAACGTTCGTCTTGTTCAGGAAGTTGGCGGATGTGATCTTCTAAATGCAGGCTCACTTGACGCTCAGTTTCAGCGACAAAACCTAAGCTGTATTTATCACCGGCAATACCTGCCAATGCACCCATCCCAAAAGAAAGGCCGTACCAAACAGGGTTGAGCAGACTGGTATGGCTGTCTAATTCTTTTAAGCGGTCTTCACACCAAGCCAAATGATCTTGTTCTTCAATCGCAGCTTGTTCCATTTCACGGCGTACATTTGGAAGTTTCGCGGTGAGGGCTTGGCCATGATAAAGCGCTTGAGCACACACTTCACCACTATGGTTGACCCGCATTAGACCTGCCACATGGCGTGCTTCGCTGACTGCAAGTTGCGTTTTTTCAGCAACAGACGGGTTTTCACGATGTGCAGCCGTTGCTCCGGGAACTAAACTACGTAAGGCCTGATCAAATGAGTGAATAAGTTTGTCGACACCTGTAAATTGACGCATGGATTAATCCTCCAGAGAGACTTGCGTAGTTTGAAGCAAAGGTTTGATGCGTAATAGCAGCCAAATACAAAAGATTGCACTGAGCACTGCGGTTATACAAAAAAGTATCTTAATATCAATCTTTAAAACACTCAGAATGATAATTGAAAATATAGCAGAAGATACCATAAATACCGCATTTAAAATGTTGTTTGCGGCAACGACTCGCGCACGATGTGAGCGTGGAGAGTAAGCTTGCATCATTGCATAGAGCGGAACGATGTAAAAACCACCACTAATACCCAATAAAGTCACGGCAATCATGACATGGTAATAGCCCCAACCTTGATGAAAAACTTCTGAAAGGGTAATAAGTGGGCCAGTTTGAGTCGGGACGAGGGTCAAACTAAATGCTAAATACAGTGCAAATACCGTTAAACCTACAGCACCGATGGGAACCATCTTAATATTAACTTGAGTTCCGCCCAATTTACGACAAAGCAATGAACCTACGCCCACACCCACAGAGAAAAAAGTCAATAGCAAGCTAACGACATTTTCAGAGGCATGTAGGTTTTGCTGGGTCATTTGTGGAATTTGAGTGAGGTAGGTAGCACCATAAAACCAATACCACGAGTTCCCCAATAAAATGGTAAAAATCAGCGGTAAACTTTTGGCATATTTCATCGTTTGGTAACTGGTACGAAAAAAGTTCCAATCGATTTTTAAATCAGGTGTTGTGACATTTTGCTTAAGAATAAAACGACTGGTGATATAACCTAAAATGGCGATGGTCATTACGGTCAGGCTGATCCACATTAAATTGCCTTGAGATGAAGCAATCACTGCACCGCCCAAAATCATCCCGAATAAAATTGCCATGGATGTTGCAGATTGGAAGAGCGCATTGCCTGACATCAGCTCATTGGGCTTTAAAATTTCAGGCAAAATTGCATATTTGATTGGACCAAAAAATGTCGAATGGGTCCCCATCAAAAATAAAGCCAGCAACAATAACCATAAATGACCGGTCAGAAAGCCAATACTGCCGATGATCATGATGATAATTTCTAAAATTTTGATGCCACGGACAAGTTGTGAACGTTCAAACTTATCTGCGATCTGTCCCGCTGTCGCTGAAAAAATAAAGTAGGGTAAAATAAACAATAATGCAGCTAGATTGTTTAGCGTGCTGATGGGTAATGCCTGTTGTTGGATTAATCCATAGGTGATGACCAACAATAAAGCCTGTTTATACACATTGTCATTGAGCGCCCCAAAAAATTGGGTCAAAAACATAGGCAGGAAGCGGCGTGTACCTAGCAGATGTTCGTTGTTATTCATAAGTGTCTTGCTACATTAAGTTTTATTAAGAAATGTGAGTGATTGGTAAAATCTCTAAAAAATCATGTAATATGTTTTTTGAGTTTGGAGATGGCGAAAAACCAATAGATATAAGATCTTTAGCTCTATATCTGGTTGACTAAGTCCATTACATAATGAAATTTGTTAGAGTTTGCTATGCCTGCAAAAATCAAGTTTAAAAAAACATTGCTTCATCACAGTATAGCTCACTGCATACGACAGCATCATAGCAATAAAAGTCTATATATGAGCATCTTTTTGACCTTGTGTGCTCAGCATAGTTTCGCCCAAACTCCCGCAGAAACGGTTGCAACATCTGCAGATACAAAATCAGAGATTGTTGCTGAAATCAAGGATGAGGCTGTAAAGCAAGGGCTATCGACGCCTGAAGCAATTGAAAAAATTGAAAATATAAATGAACCAGAAGAATCTGTTGATAGCATGAAAATGCTGCAAGAACAGCAGCAAGCAGGAACACAACTACAAGAATTTAAACCCATTGAGTTTGAAGATTTAGAAAACTTACCCGTGACACCTGTTGATCAAAACATGGCGAATGAAATCTTCCAAGTTGCTGAAGAAGCCAAACGTCAAGCACAGGAGTACCGTGCAATAAAGCAAACAGAAATTGCTGTTGCGGATATTACCCAAAAAGAGTTAACGGAAATTAACCAAGCGCCAGTCAATATTGATCAGCTCATGGGTGAAATTCGTTCGGATAATGAAATTACCGCGACACGAAATGAAAATGCCAATACTCTGCAAGAGCTGCATAACCCAACAGTTGAGGATGATGGAGAGCCGGGAATTTTCAAGCGCTTATTATATAAAGTACGTCCGCCACGTCAGATGAATACGGCAAAAGTGCCACGAATTAGTGCGGATGTTGAAATTACCTCAGCACATAACACCAGTCAAACGTCGAGTAAGGCCTACGGTGCGGCACTGGAAGATCTCAAAGCCAATATTAAAGGTAAGCTTTCAGGTTTTACTCAAGAATCCTTTAGTGATTTTCCATCGGCTTTGCCTCAATTACGTAGCTTGTCCAATCAAGCCGCGCAAGCCGTGGGTTTCTATCAATCAGAATTCAAATTTGAAAAAGTCTCTGACAGCAAAGTTCGTGTATTGGTTACACCAAATACGCCTGTGCAAATTGAAAAACAGAATGTTGAATTTTCTGGGGCTGGGGCGAACCAAGCTCAGTTTCAGGTGATTGGTGTTTTACCAGATCAGGAAGAAGGTGACATTCTTAATCATGGTGAATACGAAACGACGAAAGGCCGAATTAATGATGCAGCAACTAATAACGGTTATTTCGACTCGTACTGGCGTTTGCACGATGTAAGAGTGGCTCAACCACAAAATACAGCCGATATCAATTTGCGCTTTGAGACGGGTGAGCGTTATAAGCTTGGCGAAGTCGAATTTCGAATGAGTGATCCTAATGCAGAGTTTCCATTGGATCGCGATATTTTAGAAAGTTTGGTGACGTGGAAAGATGGTGCTGACTATACTTTCTGGCGTGTGAATGGTTTGGCTAATAACTTGACCAACTCTCGCTATTTTAACTACACCTTGGTTGATTCAATTCGACCAGACCCGATAGAAAAGCCACTTGAATTGCCCCCGGATATTCAAACCTTGGTCGATCAAAATCAGTTGTCAGAAAGTTCACAAGTAGTGAAAGACAAAACGGAAGTGATGTCGAATAAAGAAGTGACGCAAAAAGTGGTTAATGAAGACCAATTTGCGGGGGTGAATGATGTAGAGCAATCCTCTAAATTACGCAGTTTGCAAGATACGCAAGATGCTAAACAAGTAGAACAAGAACGTTTAAAAGCGCAAGCACGTGAAGATAAAAAAGTCCCTGTGATTGTGACACTAAATGCAGATAAGTTGAATAGTGCAGAAATTGGTGCTGGTTTTGGTACCGACACCGGTACACGTGTTCGTGGCCAGTATCGCCGTGCCATCGTGAATAAACGTGGTCATTCTTTTGACGCCAACATGGAAGTATCCAAAATCCGTCAATCGATTGATGGACGCTATAACATTCCATATAACCACCCATTAAATGACTATGTCAGCTTAGTCGGTGGTTATGAACGTGAAGAACGTGATGATGTCGGTCAAGGTGTTAATCTTTCCATTGAATCTGCTGTAGCGGGTGTGGACCGGATTATTAAAAACCCCCGTGGTAGTTGGCAGCATACCTTTGGTTTACGTTATCGTTTGGACCGTATTACTGATGACGGACTTAATCCTAGTGATGACATTCCAGATGCATTCTTGGTGAATACCAACAATGAACAACAGTCCTTGATGTTTGGCTATGAAATTTCTCGAACCGACTCTGATAAACGTGTGAATCCGAGTAAAGGGATCAAGCAAACCTATAAAGTTGAAGTCGGAAGTGAAAGCTTACTTTCAGATGCTGATATGGCGATCTTGAATGCGGGCTGGCGCTTTATTTATTCGTTGGGTGAAAATGATAATCACCAAGTCGTTGGGCGCAGTGATTTAGGTTATATTCTGACAGAGAACTTTGATAAAGTTCCTTATAACTTACGCTACTTTACCGGTGGTGACCAAACCATTCGCGGCTTTGACTATAAGAGTTTAGCGGCCGAAGAAAATGGCTATAAAATTGGTGGTCAAGTCTTGGCAACGGGTTCATTAGAATATAACTACCAATTTAAAGAAGGCTGGCGTGCTGCGGTCTTTAGTGACTTTGGTAATGCGTACGATAAAGACTTTAATACACCGACTGCATATAGCGCAGGTGTGGGGATTCGTTGGGCTTCTCCAATTGGCCCAATTCGTTTAGATGTCGCTACTGGACTTTCTGACGACAGCAAACCAATTCGTTTACATTTCTTTATTGGTTCACAATTATAATTTTTAGGTGATGTGTTTTTTATGACTGAACAAGAACAGCAAGAACCAGAAAACGAAACGCCGGTAGAGCAACTGCCGAAGAAGCGTCGTATTCTTCGAAGTGTCATTTTGACCTTCGTGTTCGTGCTTATCTTTTTGGTGGCTGCATTAGCAGTTATGTTCTCTACAGACAAAGGCAGTAAGTTTTTACTTGACCGTGTTCTGGAACGTCAGCAAATCATTCACTATGAATATGAAGGTGGTAACCTGTGGCGGGGCATTATTTTACGAAATGTCCTCGTTACGCTAAAACCTGTCGATGTAAAAATTGACCGTGCCGATATTACACTCGGTTGGCGCGCCATTATTAATAAAGAAATTCATTTAAATAAAGCAGATGTTAAAAATCTGCAAATTATTACCAAGACCCCACCTAGCGATAAACCTTTTGCATTTAGTGAAATCCGTCTGCCGTTCGTACTTCGTGTCGATCATGCAGATCTAGATCATATGCTGATTAAAACCCATAGTTCAGGTGTGGATTTTTATGACATTGAATTAAATGAAGCGCTTTGGTCAGGGACGGAATTAAAATTCGAAGATACCCGTATGGATATGGGCTATTTATCTGTGCGTCAAGCTTCGGGAAATATGAAATTTGAAGGCAAATATCCGCTAAATGCTGTGGGCATTGTCAATTTACCTTCACTACGTGAAAGTCTGAATATTCATGATATTCAAGTGGTGGCTAAAGGATCGTTGGATACGATACAAGCCGGTGTAGCAACCCATACCCCAGATCTTCTAACTGGTTGGGCTGTGGTCCATCCGATGCGTCCACATGTCCCGATGTTTGGTGCACTCAAATTTAAAAACTATCATTTACCTTTACTGACGGAGCAAAAGCTTTTTGCTAAAAATGGTCTGGCAAAATTCAAAGGGGATATTCAGCGTCTTAATTTAGATTTAGACACGGACCTGAGCGGTGCCAATATCCCTGAAGGTAAATATACTGCGCTCATGAGTACGGACTTGGTCAACCAACTTGATATTACTAACCTAAATGGTCAAGTGATGGGCGGCGCTGTCAATTTGGGTGGCGTGGTGAGTTGGAAAGATCAGGTCACTTGGGATGTAAGCGGTCGTTTAGATAAAATTAATCCAAAACATAAGCTGATCCCGCAAGTGGTTCAAGATTTTCTACCTGTAAATTTAAACAGTAAGATTGCGTCTAAAGGGACCCTTGAAAAAGGTATGCACCTGACGGCGTTGGTGGATTTTGACCAATATGAAACTTGGAATTTAAAACTTGATCAAGCGCCTGCTAAAAATAATAAAGCTCAGCCGATGCTGATGGATGTGTCTTGGAAAAATATAGACCGTGCAGTGCCATATGTTGGATGGTTGAGTAGTGATTCGGGCAATGTGCAATTGGCACTTACAGAAGGTCAGCAAAACATTAATGTGGCGACCACCGTGTCAAGACATGAAAAAGGTGCTCTGCCTGCTGGACAATATCAAGCCAAACTGAATCTGAAAAATAACAATCTCAATGTCCCTGCCTTTAGTTATGTGGCCGACAAAGGTCAGCTCAAAGGTAATGCAGTTGTAGAATTGCCTGATCAAAAACGTATGCTGAAATGGCAAGCCAATGTACAAGCACAGCAGTTCAATCCGCAAACCATCGTAGCTGCTGCGCCTGTCGATCAAATTACAGGGTCATTAAAAGCCAATGGTTATGCAAAACCAAATCAACAGATTATTCAGCTGAATAATATTGATTTGTTAGGCCGACTAGCACAGCAAAATGAAACGGTTCATTTAACAGGTAAATCTACTGCTGCGCTGACTTTCCATGATGAGAAACAAGGTGGAGGCTTTAAAGCTTTTGCTGTGAATTATGATGGTGGCCTCAATGCAAGCCAAGTTGCCGCAAGTAAAGGCAGTTTGATTTTCAAAGTATCTGGCACACCTGAATTAATTAAAATAGCCGAGCTGCGTCATGATGGCGTGGCAGGTAAAATTTCTGCCAATGGACAAGTTTTACTACAAAAAGCCATTGGTTGGGATATTAATGCATCACTGGTGCATTTTAAGCCGCATTACTTTGCCTCAAATGTACGGGGTGAATTATCTGGAAATTTAAAAACCAGTGGTGTGTGGTCAGATACGCTAAAACGTATTCAAATTGAACGTCTGAATTTGGCAGGTATGATCAATAACAAACCTGTCCGTGGTCAAGGTAACTTGGCGATGGTGATTAATTCAAATCAATCCGGCTTTATGCCAAAACAGTTTGAAGCGAATAATTTACTGTTGGCTTATGCCAATAACCAAATTCAAGCCACAGGTAATGCACAAAATTTACAATTGAAAATTAATGCACCGGCATTATATGAAATTTATGCAGGCCTACGTGGACGTGCTTATGGCTACTTAAATGTTCAAGCACAACCACGACTGCAAGCATCTGCCAATATCGCAATAGATGATTTTGCTTTTAATAATTTATTCAGTGTGAAAAAAATACGGGTGCAAGGCGAGTTGCCAACTTCTGCGACTTCACCAAGTTTATTAACGGCAACGATGGATAATTTACGTAGTAACAACCGTGAGATTGTGAAAGGTCAAATTTCACTGGCCGGTACACGTAATGCGCATTTATTAAAAGTCAGTGCTGAAAATAAATTATCAAAATTTTATGTGCAGTTAGCTGGTGGTTTTAACGCACAAAATAATTGGCTTGGTCAGATTCAAAAAGGCGATTTTGACTCCTTACGTACCCGTCTTGTGCAGCGTCAAAATGCATCGATTATTTACAACACTGCACAGTCTGACTTATTTGTTGGCGCACATTGTTGGATGAGCCAGCAAAGTGAATTATGTTTTGATCAGCCGATTCGTGTGAATAAAAACCGCGGCAATGTATCCTTTGTGACAAAGAACCTAGACTTAAATGATTTTGCAGCATTTATGCCTGAAGGCCTGGCGATTACGGGTAAAGTGAATGGTTATGCAAAAGCGTCTTGGGCGAAAGGTGCAAAACCTAAAATTGATGCACGTTTAGTGACTCGTGACGGTTTACTTGGTTTAGCAGCTGAAGATCCACAGTATTTAGCATCCACTTTAAAATATGACGAAGTAGGTTTGATTGCGAAAAGTGTCGCTGAAGGGTTACAGATTCGACTCGATACCAAAGCTCCTGATATTGGTACAGGTTATGCCAATATTATTATTGATCCGTATAAAGCCAATAAACCGATCCGTGGTGAAGTGGCCTTTAACCAAGTTCAATTGAAAATCTTAAAACCATTTATACAAGATGTCCGTTCAATGGGCGGTACGTTGTCTTATGCGGCAAAAATTAGCGGAACATTGTCACAGCCTTTAATGGATGGTGAGATTCGAGTGAAAAATGGCTCGATTAGCATGATTTCATTGCCTGTGAACTTGACCAATATTCAGTTGTATTCTGCTGTACGTCAAAACCATGCGACGATTGATGGTGCATTTAACAGTGGGCGTGGTGTGGGCAAATTAACCGGAAATATTGACTGGAAAAATGATCCACGTATCCAGTTGAATTTAACGGGTAATGAAATGTTAGTCCGTCAAGCGCCATTGATCACCGCTGTTGTAACGCCTGATTTATCTTTAGATGTGCTGCCTTTCAGTAAGAAATTAACCTTAAAAGGTAAAATTGATGTGCCGCGTGCATTGATTTCGATGCCGGAATCTTCTGCAACAGTGGTTGGGGTATCTTCAGATGTACGTGTGGTACATGAAGGTGATAACCAACTTGAGATCTTAAAATCGGCACGTCCTTGGGATATTCGCGCTGACGTACAGGTAAATATTGGTAATCAAGTGATTTTCCAAGGTTTTGATAGCCGAATTCCGTTGATTGGTCGTTTGAATTTGACACAACGTGGTTTAGAAACAGCAATGCGTGCCAATGGTGCAATCGGTGTTTCTCAGCGTGTGAAAATCGAAGCTTATGGTCAAAGTCTTGACTTGAACCGTGCGATTGCCCGTTTCAATGGACCATTGGCGAACCCAACTTTAGATATTGATGCCAATAAAGCCGTACAAGGCAGTACCGTTGGTGTTCGTGTGACGGGTACAGCATCAAGTCCTGCAATTCAGGTGTATAACGATGCAGGTCTGTCTGAACAAGAAGCCTTAAATGCCTTAATTACAGGTCGTATCAATGAAGGAAGTTCAGGTTTAAGTCAGGCGGAAGGTTTCCGTTCTGATGTGAACAATACGATTGCTGCAGCCGGTATTAGTATGGGCTTGGGTGGTACACGTGCATTGACCAATCAAATTGGTCGTACATTTGGTTTGAGTGGTTTGGCATTGGATGCTCAAGGAACAGGGGATGATACTCAGGTTTCTGTGACGGGTTATATCACACCTGACTTATTCATTCGTTATGGCGTCGGAGTATTTACACCAGTGAATAAACTGACCTTACGTTATCAAATGAATCAACGTTTGTACTTGGAAGCGAGTCAGTCTTTAGAACGAGCAATCGACTTGTTCTATAATTGGCGCTTCTAAGAGAAGTCAAAATTTGAGTATAAAAAACGCAGCTTAGGCTGCGTTTTTTATACAAATGATGAGCTGAGAAATCAATCTTTAAACGTATCATTCAGTGCCTGTTGTACCGCTTCAACACGAGACTTACAGGCTTTATAGGCTTGCATCGACTCTTCAACGATTTTCATAAGATTATCAATGTCGGGTTCTTGCTGAGATTCGAGTAATTCAGCATTACGTTTTAAAACTTCATAGCCTTCTTTAAAACTTAGTGTATCAGTCGTCATGATTTTTTACCTGTATATGTTGAATGTCAGCCGTGATGACACCGTCTTGCATTTCAATTTCAATCGGTGAATGCGTTGAAGGCTGAAGATTTTTCGTTGCACGAATGGCGTGACCTTGCTGCCGGACGATGGCATAACCTTTGGAGAGCACATGTGCAGGGTTTTGCAGCAAAGTCTCACGCATGAGTATTTCAATATTCTGTGCAGCTGTTTTAAGTTGTAACTGAGCAAAATAAGCAGTGTTATCTTGGTATTGCTGTAAGAGCCGAGTTGAGTCATTGATTTGACTTTGAGCCAAGGTCTTTATGACCTGTAGCAACTGATCATTTTGACTTTGATACAGAGCAATTTGATGTTGAGAGCGCAGTTGAATGCTTTGTAAGGCCTCTAAAACTTCTTGTGTTCGCTCAACAATATGATTACGAATCCCCCCAATCACTTTACTCGGGGTGTCGAAAGAGCGATGTGCAACTTCATCTAAGATCGTGCGGTCTTTTTCATGGCCGATACCGACCCAAATTGGCACGCTACGCTTAGATAAAAGTGCAGCCAAATCATAATCATTCAGATAAGCAAGATCGTTAACAGCACCGCCACCACGAATAATCACGATCAAATCTGGCGCAGTTTGAAAGTCATTGGCCCATTGTCTTAAACCCAGTGCTAAAGCATCTCGGATACTTTGTGCTGCGGTATTCCCTTGAAAGGTTGCAGCATGATAGACAAATTCACACACGCCAGCATGTTGTAGTGCATCTGCATCTTTTTTAAAGTCACCTAAGCCAGCCGCATTTTCAGGCGCAATAACCAAGACATGCTGAATATCAAATGGCGCAGGCAAGTTTCGATTTTTATGAATCAGACCTTCGCTGGTGAGTTTTTCTAAAATTTGTTGATAGCGTCGAGCTAGATCACCCAAGGTAAAACTCGAATCAATTTCTTCGATATTGACTGAAAAGCCGTACTGCGGGTCAAATTTGGCACGCACTTTAACCAAGACATTTAAGTCACGACTGAGCTCAATGCCGCTTTCACGTTCAAATTTTCCGACAACTTTATTTGCAGTAAATTTCCAAATTGTGGCCTTACAACTGGCAATGACTCTATCACTTTCTTGTTCTTTTTCAGCCAATTCTAAATAGTAATGTCCACCTTTGATGTTTAAATTTCGAATCTCGGCTTTGACCCACACGGCATCATTAAAAGCCAATTGAATGACTTCTTTGACCGCAGATAGGTATTCGCTCAGCGTTAATTGAACATCAGACATAATTTAAAATAGGAGAATATACAAATGAATATTCATTTAAATACTAAATAAATATTCAGCAATTGCAAATGATCATTTCGGTTAACACAGCAGACATTATCAGCGCCACTACAGCGTAGCGTTTCATTTCACACGAAGCAGTTCGTTCCAATTACTCAGGTAAGCGGGGGAACACAGATTTTTTTTCATCCGCCATGTTGCAGCATCGTCCTGCGCTAAGCCGATCGAGACAAAATGATGCCCAAATTTTTTTTGAATATCGTCGATGGTGTCGGACAGTTTCAAACGGCTTTGTCTTAACGCCATATCGCAAAACAAATCTGGGGTAAAGTTTTGTTTTGGAATGATTTCTAATAACACCACACCGGCTTTTTTATATTTAAATCCCGCTTTAAAGATTTTTTCGGCGGCACGCGTTGCTGCTTGGGTGATACTAATTAAGTCATCGGTATGCTCATTCAGTGTAATGGCCAGATAAGGTGCGTATTTTTCAGTAGAATTAAAGCGGCTCGTTTGAATAAACACTCCCACCATACGACATAGAGAATGATCTGCTCTTAAACGTGTGACGGCTCGCGCGATATATACACGAATAGAGGCTTTAATATCTTCCAGTTCGTAGACTGGCTGACCATAGGAACGACTACTGATAATTTGCTGTTTGCTCGGTGCTTCTTCTTCAATAGCCAGACAAGATAGACCTTGCAGTTCCAAGACGGTTTTTTCCATCACCACACTAAATTTTTTTCGAATATCTTTAGGCTGTGCATTGATCAGATCTAGAACATGATGAATGCCAAGTTGATTCAGGGCTTTTGTATGATTTCGACCGACGCCCCAAACTTCATTGACTGGCGTATGGGCAAGGAGCTGTTCTGAGGAACACGGGTCCATTTCAACTAAATTGCACACACCGTTCAAATACGCATTTTTTTTGGCAAGATGGTTGGCTATTTTGGCTTCCGTTTTAGAGCGACCAATCCCGACACAGCAGGTTAAGCCTAGCCATTTTAGGATCGTCTCTCGTATTTCTTTGGCATATAGGCTTAAATCGAACAGTTCTTGATAGGCGGTGAGATCTAAAAAACACTCATCGATCGAGTAAACTTCACGGTCTTCGGGGCCGACATACAGGCCTAAAATATTCATAAATCGATTAGACATTTCGGTGTAGAGAGCATAGTTACTCGACAACACCTGAACATGATGCTGTTGGATTAAATCCTGAATTTGATAGACCGGCACAGCCATTTTAATCCCGAGGTCTTTGGCTTCCTGACTTCGAGATACAACACAGCCATCGTTATTGGACAGCACGACGACAGGGACATTATTGAGCTTTGGGTTAAAGACACGCTCACAACTGACGTAGCAGTTGTTGAGGTCAACTAACGCAAATATTTTATTTGCAGCTTTCATGACGAATTCTTGTGTTTAGGTGTGTGATGAGCGCTTATAAAATTGCTTTAAATTAAAAGTCACAACACCCTGAACAATGATAGATTCGCTATCTGAAGGGATAATATGCGCATAGGCTGGATTTTCTGCTTTTAGCCAAATTTTGGGTAAGACTTTATTGGGGTCACCAAAAATGTCGGCAATTTCTTCTTTTGACATTTTTGCGGTGATCATCAAACGCTTTAAGGTGATTTCACGATTATCAATTAGTGCGACTACGATATCGCCATGTTTGGCTTCTAAGCTTCGATCCACCAAAAAAGTATCATTAATTTCAAAGCCAGCATTGAGTAAAGACTCGCTATCGACATGCGCAACAAATGTAGCGAGCGGGTTAATCACCAAATAATCGTTCAGGTCTAAGACTTTTTCAAAAACATCTTTATTGGCGAAAGCTGGGCCAGCAGGAATACGTTCCAAGGCAACGGGAAGTTCAATACGGGTATTTTTTTGAACAGGCTGAACATTGAGCGAAGAATCCAAAAATGGATCTTTAGGAGGTTCTTGAGATTGCTGTTCAAGCAGGGCATTGATGGTGGGACTCGGTTTACCATCTTCGCCCATGAGCTGTTGCAAAGACGACCAAGCTTGGTCCGAAAAATAAATTGGCAGTTTTTTTGACATATTTTGCTCCTACGCAACGTGGCGTGTTTGAAGAAAATTACTTTTTTTAGGATACGCGTTGGGCAGGTCAAATTTCAAATTAATAAAACCTTTAAAATCAAAACTGCGACAAGTTGAGTCGTTTTAAATATTGCAAAAATCATCATCGGCTCACAGAAAATGGCGTGCTGTATTTTGAATAAAGGCTGCATTGCTGCCCAATCGCAGAAAGCAGAAGGATTGCTAAAAATTGCAATAAACAACTCGTTTAGTTGCCATAAACTTGATAAGTTAAATTTTTATATTCAGAAATAGACATGATGAAAAATATATGGATTTTAGCTGCACTGACAGCATTTATGGCGGGTTGTAGTACAACACAACAAACTGAAACGACACCAGAAAAAATTGGTATGGCAAATCCAGCCAGCCAATATTGTGTCGAGCAAAAAGGTAAACTTGAAATTCGTGATGAAGCAAATGGTCAGGTCGGGTATTGCCATTTGCCAAACGGGCAAGTGGTTGAAGAGTGGGCATTATTCCGTAGTAGCCAAACTCAATGTGTCGCTGATAAGGCCAAGACGCTGATTGGCCAAGCAAAATTGACTGAAGATCAGATCAAGGCGATTAGCCAAGCTCAAATTGTCCGTCTAGTCAAACCTGGGCAGCCAGTGACAATGGATTATCGTGTAGAGCGCGTCACTGTCACGGTAAATCCAATCAATCAAAAAATTATTCAAGCAACTTGCGGTTAATGCAAACTTATAAAAAAGGCCCGAAAGGGCTTTTTTTGTTTGTTCGGCTGCGACTAATTTAAATGACAAATCCATTACGATCTTTTATATTGCCCCTCGTAAGGAGAAGTTCATGAAAAAGTTATTTGCTTTATCCGTTATGGTGGCTTTGGTCGGCTGTGCTGAGAAAAAACCATTAACCCCTGAAGAGCAGTGGCAGGGTTACTGCCGCAGTGTAGGTAATGCTGCACGTACGATTATGTTAGATCGTCAAAATGCAATTGAAAAAGACAAAGCAGTTGAGCATGCCAACAAAATTGAGGATGAAACCACCAAAGGATTTATCCTGAACATCATTGATGAAGTTTATGCCTTGCCGCAAGCTGAGATTAATACTGATGTTGAAAAAGCACGTGAAAAAATTCGTGCTGAGTTTACTGAAAAATGTATCGCAACACCGCATACTGAAATGCCAGATTATAAACCGTTCTAAGGAACGGTTTTTTATGCGAGAAAGCGCGTAAAGCAAAACCTAAAGGCTGTATTCATCAGTGAGTAGTTACAACTGGGTAACTATCCGTTGTTTAGCCATATGATTGAGTTCATGCTTATTTTGCGAATGCATATTTATCTTCGGGTTACTTTTGAGTATAAGATGCTTAAAGACTTAAAATAGCCTAAGCATAGCGGAATACAAATTGTGACAACTTGCTAAATCATAAATATAGAAAAGCAAATCTTTTTAATGAATAATGAAATGGAGAATAAAAAACAGTAGAGGAGCAGAATATGGACGTTATAGGTTATATGCATCACTCAGATCTACTCCTAGAAGATGAACAAGGCGTAGCAATTATCGGTGGTGGGAACTACGTGCTCAGCATTGGAGATAAAGTCACATTACGCCAAAAAGTAGATGAATTTTCTCAACGCTATTTGGTCGATATCAGCTTTGCAAGTAATCAACATCAAACCACATGTCAGGACGAATGGTGCCTCAGATTTACAGGCGATCGAGCAGAACTTCAGCAATATATCACTGCAACCACTGTACACTAAGGTGGAATATCCAATACTGATAAAAACAGGCAACATTTAGTTGCCTTTTTTTGATGGTTAATTTTAGTCAAAAGTTAATATGCGCAAGAAAAGCGTGTTCTAAGTATTGATTTTGCTTAATGTATAAACGATATGAGGATCATTTATTTATAAAATAACGGGCATCACGAAGAAACACTTGTAGTGCATTAACTTTTAACTGGAATTTTAGTAAAATTTAGCAGTCCATATTATTTGCGTAGCTTTATTTAAAGCAGGAATGCGTAAATAATTTTTTAAAAAAGAGGAATAACACCGTGCTAGAAGCTTACCGCCAACACGTTGAAGAACGTGCCGCACTCGGAGTCCCACCGAAGCCACTTGACGATGCTCAAACAGCTGCATTAGTTGAATTATTAAAAAACCCACCAGCTGGCGAAGAAGCATTTTTAGTTGATTTACTAGAAAACCGTGTTCCAGCGGGTGTTGACCAAGCTGCATACGTTAAAGCTGCTTTCTTAGCTGCTTTGGCAAAAGGTGAAGCGACTTCTCCACTAGTAACTAAAGAACGTGCGGTTTACCTACTAGGTACTATGCTTGGTGGTTATAACGTTGCTCCTTTAGTTGCACTTCTTGATGATGCAGAGCTTGGTGAATTAGCTGCTGACGCACTTAAGAAAACTCTTCTTGTATTTGATGCCTTCCACGACGTTGCTGATAAAGCAAAAGCGGGCAATGCGAATGCACAAGCAGTTATGCAATCTTGGGCAGATGCTGAATGGTTCACTAGCCGTAAAGACGTTCCTGAAGAAATCAAACTTACAGTTTTCAAAGTAACTGGCGAAACGAACACAGACGACTTGTCACCTGCACAAGACGCGTGGAGCCGTCCAGACATTCCGTTACATGCTAACGCAATGCTTAAAAACGTACGTGACGGTATCAATCCAGAAGTTCCTGGCGAAGTTGGTCCACTTAGCCAAATCAAAGAGCTTATCGCGAAAGGCAACCAAGTTGCTTACGTAGGTGACGTTGTTGGTACTGGTTCTTCTCGTAAGTCAGCAACTAACTCTGTACTTTGGTTCTTTGGTGACGAAATTGCTCACATTCCGAACAAAAAAGACGGTGGTTATTGCTTAGGTTCTAAAATCGCTCCGATTTTCTTCAACACTATGGAAGATGCTGGTGCATTGCCAGTAGAAATCGATGTTCAAAACATGAACATGGGCGACGAAATCACGCTTAAAATCGACCACGCTGCTGCTAAAGTAACTGCGTTCAAAGACGGCGTTCAAATCGCTGAATCTGAACTTAAAACTCCAGTTCTTTTAGATGAAGTACGTGCTGGTGGCCGTATCAACCTTATCGTTGGTCGTGGTTTAACAACTAAAGCTCGTGAAGCTCTTGGTCTTGCACCTTCAACTTTATTCCGTACTCCAGTTCAACCTGCAGCTACTGGTAAAGGCTTCACTCAAGCTCAAAAAATGGTTGGTCGCGCTTGTGGTCTTCCTGAAGGTCAAGGTGTACTTCCAGGTACTTACTGTGAACCTAAGATGACTACTGTTGGTTCTCAAGATACAACAGGTCCAATGACTCGTGACGAACTTAAAGATCTTGCTTGCCTAGGCTTCTCTGCTGACCTAGTTATGCAATCTTTCTGTCATACAGCTGCGTATCCAAAACCAGTTGACGTTCAAATGCAGCACACGCTTCCTGATTTCATTATGAACCGTGGTGGTGTTTCTCTACGTCCAGGCGACGGTATTATCCACTCTTGGTTAAACCGTATGCTTCTTCCAGATACAGTTGGTACTGGTGGTGACTCACATACTCGTTTCCCAATTGGTATTTCTTTCCCAGCGGGTTCTGGTCTTGTAGCGTTCGCTGCTGCAACTGGTGTTATGCCACTAGACATGCCTGAGTCTGTTCTTGTTAAGTTCAAAGGTAAAATGCAACCTGGTATCACTCTACGTGACCTAGTACATGCGATTCCTTACGTTGCGATCCAACAAGGTGACTTAACTGTAGAGAAAAAAGGTAAGAAAAACATCTTCTCTGGCCGTATCCTTGAGATCGACCTTACAGAAATGGAAACTGACCTTACTGTTGAGCAAGCGTTCGAACTTTCTGACGCATCTGCTGAACGTTCTGCTGCTGGTTGTTCTATCACACTTTCTGAAGAGAAAGTTGCTGAATACCTTAAATCAAACATTACTATGTTGAAATGGATGATTTCTGAAGGTTATGGCGATGCTCGTACTATGGCGCGCCGTGTAGAAAACATGGAGAAATGGTTAGCGAACCCAAGCCTAATCAAAGCAGATCCAGATGCTGAATACACTAAAGTGTATGAAATTGACCTTTCTACAATTACTGAACCAGTTCTTTGCTGCCCGAACGACCCAGATGACGCTAAATTGCTTTCTGACGTTGCTGGTACAAAAATTGACGAAGTATTCGTTGGTTCATGTATGACTAACATTGGTCACTTCCGTGCGGCTGGTAAACTTCTAGACAAAGTTCCTGGTGGTTCTTTATCTACTCGTCTATGGTTGGCTCCTCCAACTCGTATGGACGAACGTCAATTGATGGAAGAAGGTTTCTATAACATCTATGGTAAAGCTGGCGCTCGTACAGAAATGCCAGGTTGTTCATTATGTATGGGTAACCAAGCACGTGTAGCTCCGAACACTACTTGTGTATCGACTTCTACTCGTAACTTCCCGAACCGTCTAGGTCAAGGTGCGAACGTTTACTTAGCTTCTGCTGAGCTTGCTTCTGTTGCTGCTGTACTTGGTAAATTACCAACTCCAGCTGAGTACCAAGAATACGCAGCTCAAATTGATAGCATGTCTGCCGACATCTACCAATACTTAAGCTTCGACAAAATGGGCGACTATACTGACGCTGCTAAAGACGTTGATACTAAGAAAATTGCTGCTGCTCAATTGTCTTAATTGATTAAGTAGTTAATAAGAAAATCCCACGTCATGTGGGATTTTCTTTATATAAAATTGCAATAGAAATAGCAAAATAATATTTTAGAAATTAGACATATGAAACTAAAAAACATTACACTTATACTATTAACACTTTGTTCATCAAATATTTTTGCTGAGGTATCTTTTACAAAGCTAGCAAATATTAAGTTAGTTGATGAAAATGCATATCGAACAAACTCAGAAGTACAATCTGACATTGAAGATTTGATCCAAGCAAAAAAATTCAAAGAAATCTCAACTAACGCCAATCAACTCTTAAATAGCGAAGAATATAATTTTGATGGTAAATTTAAACACACAAGTTATTTAGATTCTTTTCTTAGAATCGTAAATAAGCATCGTGTAACATCTTCAAATTATTACAAAGAGAATATTGCTCAAGGACAGAAATGGATCAAAGCTGAACCAGAATCACCATTAGGTTATATTTATTATGCAATGTGGGTTAGGCAACAGGCTTGGAGTGTTAGAGGGGGAAGTTATAGTTCACAGGTATCGCAAAATAATATGCAATATTTTGCTGATAAATCAATGCAGAATTTAAATTTTCTAATGGAAAATTATGATGTTGCATCAAAAGATCCTTTTTATTACTACATTCTTTTAATGACGCTACGTGATTTAGGTTTTGAAGAAAATTATCTAAGAGCTTATCAAGATGGAATTGTAAAATATCCAAAACAGAGAGTTATTTATAATACATTTATGGAAAGTTTTGAGAAAAAGTGGTTTGGAGAAAATTATGATGCTATTCAAATGATTATTAATGATATACAGGAAATGAATCCTGCAGAAAAAGATTTTCATTATTATCATATTCTATATACAGTACATAACAATAAGTATGATTTGAAAAAACTAAATGTAAATTGGGCTAGGGTTGAGCAAGGTGCCGTAGATTCTTTAAGTAAACTTACTTCTTTGAGTAAAATAAATGATGTGCAAAAATTGTATTGCTCTTATCCTGGGAATAGAGTGAGGTTGGAACGGTTATTAAAATCCTTTAAACAAGGACAATTAGAAAAAAGCTATATAGAAAATAGTTTGAATAACTGTCAAAAATAGAAATAATCGCCTCTTAATTGGAGGCTTTTATTTATAAATGTTATTTACAGTTCTAAGAATACAACGTTTAATCACAACTAATATTATTTTACAGTAGCATAGATCAGTGCCCAAACAATCCCGATTCCTCTGTATTGGTGGCTTCCTCAACGGAACCCAAGTCAAAGACCAAGGCGAAAGCTTTGTCTGTGTCGAAAATGGCAAACAGATGACTTACCACAAAAAAGAAATGTTTAACCAAGATGCTTGGGATCAAGATTACTATGTCTGTGAAACCACCAGTGATAAAGAGGCGCATAACTGGGTATTCGACATAAAATAATATCTCAAAAATCTTTATATTCAGTCATAAATAACCAATGCTCAGCACATCACATACGCTGAGTATTTTTATTTATTTCACTTATTAGGCTTCAAAAATGTGTAGTAGAAGAAGGGGGGGAAATAGCTTATTTACATTTTTCTAGCTGAAAAAATCAAATAATTATGTAAAAAGATAAATAAAATTGAGCACTTAAGATTAAATTATGAATTATGAGCTAGATGCTTTTTTGACAATTGTCGTGGCGGTTTTGGTTTTATTTATCGGTTATTTCTTCGTACACAAAATTTCCATCCTGAAAAAATACAACATTCCTGAACCTGTAGCAGGCGGTTTGGTCGCTGCGATTATCACATTTATATTATTTAAAAACTTTAATATCACCGTAAATTTTGATGCCAAAATCCAGCAAATATTCATGCTGATGTTCTTTACATCGGTAGGCTTGAGCGCAAGTCTTGGAAAACTCAAAGAAGGCGGAAAGGCGCTGGTGCTGTTTTTAGGTTGTGTGATTGTATTTGTCATGCTGCAAAACATCGTTGGTATCAGTTTAGCCAAAATTTTAGGATTAGATCCGCTCATCGGTTTAATTACAGGTTCAGTCACATTAACTGGCGGTCACGGTACAGCAGGTGCATGGGGCACAGTCTTTGAACAAGATCATGGTATACAAGGCGCAGTCGTACTCGGTATGGCAAGTGCAACATTCGGCTTAGTCATTGGTGGCATGATGGGCGGGCCAGTGGCGAAATTCCTCATCCGCCGTTTTCAGTTGGCAGAAGAACTTGTACCGACAACAGGACGTAATGAAGCACCGCCTGCATCTGAAACGGCGCCTTTCGAATATCCTGAAAAAACTCGTTTAATTACCGCAGATGATGCCGTCAAAACGATGGGGATGTTTGCCATCTGTATCAGCTTTGCTTATTTCATGACAGAGTTTGCTCGTGGACAGTGGTTTGAATTACCTACCTTCGTTTGGGCTTTAGCGTGTGGTGTATTTTTAAGAAACACCCTTGAACTTGGCTTTAAAATTGAAATGTTTGATCGCTGTATCGATGTATTTGGTAACGCATCCTTGGCATTATTTTTATCCATGGCGCTGATGTCATTGCAGCTCTGGTTATTGGCAGATCTTGCAGGCCCGCTGGTGATTATTTTACTGGTACAAACCCTCGTTTTAGCACTGTATCTGTACTTTGTAACTTTTAAGATCATGGGAAAAAGCTATGACGCAGCCGTACTTTGTGCAGGGCAATGTGGTATAAATTTGGGTGCAACACCGACAGCGATTGCCAATATTCAGGCAGTGACCAATACCTATGGGCCATCACATAAAGCCTTTTTGATTATTCCTTTGACAGGGGCATTCTTTGTAGATATTGTCAATGCTGTGGTCATTCAGGCAACGATAGGCTTCTTTGGTTAATACTATATATACAGCTTTAAAAAATGCTAAAGCATCTAGATAGAGTGCTTTAGCATTTCATTTTTCACCATCTTATTGATCAAGAATAATAAACAATGAAAGTTTTAAAATATCATTTGCCTTACATCAAATTGTTCATGCTATTTGTATTAACAGCATTTCCATTTTCTATAACCTTTTCAGCCGAAATTGATGTCCGAAAGACCATCGTTCAAGCAAAAAATAACGATAAACAGGCGCTTTATGATTTGGCTGTACTGAAACATATGGGGCTAGAAGGTGTGGAGATTAATCTGCCTGAAGCCATAGCGCTGTATAAGCGTGCTTCTGCCTTAGGGCACCGCTCTGCAAATCAAAATTTGGGATTGATGTATTACAAAGGTGTAGGAGTAAAAGTAGATTATGTAGAAGCCGCAAAATGGTTTGAGATCGGTGCTGAAAGAAACTTAGATGATTCAAAGCGTATGCTTTTGATTATGAATAAATATGAACTCATTCCAAGGGATGAGAAAAAATTGGAAAGTCTTTTAATTGAATTTGCAAATAAAGGCAAGCAAGAAGATATCGAACAATTGGCCGACTATTATTACTATACGAAGCAAAATATGCAGCTTGCTGAAAAGCCAACGATGTTGTTGGCTGAACAAGGCTTGGCTCAATATCAGTCCCGTTTGGGTATGATTTATTATCAAGGTATTGACGCAAAGCCTGATTATAAAAAGGCTTATCCGTGGTTTTTAAAGGCTGCGGAAGCAAATGATTTGAACGGAAAAATTAGCGTAGCAAGTTTTTATTTAGGTGGGCTAGGCGTACAGCGAGATTTTGAAAAAGCTGTTGCATGGTTTAATTCGGCTTATGAGCAGGACCCTGTGAAAACATGTGAAATTCACAGTCTCGTTTTGTCAGAATTGAACAATGAAATACAACAATGTGAGCTAAGTAGAAAACAATAAAAAGCCCCATGGTTAGGGGCTAGTCGTATCACTCGCGTGATACTCATATAAGGCTCATCTCATACTGCGTGTATTAAAGCATAAAATTGAAAAAAATGCTGAGCAAATTGACAGTTAAAACTTGGTTGTTTTAGGGAAAACCGATCGTTATACTTTGCTCTGAACATTTGTTCATTTCACTATAACCATAAAGAACTATATTGATGAAAGAATATAAAGTTGTTATCTATCAAGAAGGTATGCTGGGATCTTTGCTGCTTGGCTCTTCAAAAGTTGATCCTGTTAAATTCACCAATTTTTTAAATCAAAATGCACAGCAAGGCTGGGCGGTGATTACGATGGAAAAAGATATCCGCCGTATGCTGCTTTTTTGGAAGCGCGAAGCTTATGTAGTTGTTTTGGAGAGAGAAAAATGAAATACGGTGTCTTTAGTGCACTTATTATTTCAGTTTTATGGGGTTTATTAGCCATCTCTCAATTATGGTTTGTGTTGCTCAGTGTCGAAGTATTTACCAAAATAACCATCACAGTAGCGATCTTAGAAGCCATCATTATTATTGCAACATTGGTCATACGTGAGTATTTGACAGATAAAAAATTGAAAAAAGATGGCTATATAGATTAGAACACATAAATAGGGCAATTGAGTGCTGAACTCAATTGCCTTTAAATTTTAAAGTCATCTTATAGATTAAATCTATATTGGCTCATTACTCAATCATCATAAGGTCAGCACTGCTGGCAGATTTTAATTGTCGTAGCGCAAAAATAGAGCGGGTATGGCGTATACCTTTCATAGAATATAAATTTTTACGTAAAAAACGCTCATAGTGTTCAGCATTTTTAACTGCAACTTTCACCAAATAATCATAATCGCCAGTGACTAAATGTGCTTCTACCACTTCTGGCATATTGGCTAAAGTTTCACTAAATTGATCTAAAATTTCATCATCGTGACGTTCTAATGTGATTTCAATAAAGAATAATTCATTGATCCCAATCGATTTTGGATTGATGTTGGCTGTATAGCCGTCGATAATTTTTAAATTTTCTAGACGCTTTAAGCGTGTCCAACACGGCGAAGAGGAGAGACCAACACGTTCAGAAAGCTGGGCTATGGTGAGTCGTCCATCTTCTCTTAATGCGGATAATATTAAACGATCAATTCTGTCGAGGTTGTGTCGTGCTTCACTCATGCCAAAATAGAATATAATTGAGAAAAAATAGTTATATCATTTTTTGCAATGGTCGGCTGAAGAAAATAAGCACACTTGGACCTTCAGTACAGGTTTTAAAGATAGAAAAATAAAATATGTAAGCTGTCAGGCAGTGTGAATGAATCTAAAAGTAGAGAATCTTGTGCAGACCATAAAAAGACCACTCAGCCGGATTACTGACTGAGTGGCAAAAACTTAAGCGTGTAACTGTTGTTCAATGATCGGCCATAGATTTTGATGTGACGATTTAAACATCAACATATGTCCGATGGCTTTATGACCTGTTTCTTTCGGTTTTAACTCAATCATTTGAGTCGAAGCATTCGGGTATAAGCGCAGCAAGTCTTTGACATTGGCTTCCGTGGCGATTTCGTCATCGGAGCTCCATACGGCAGTGATCGGACAGTTCACCTGTTGATGAAAATCATGCTGAACAGTTTTGCCTAAGGCGTTGATGACATAACCGGGTTTGCTACAAAATTCAGCCCATTCACGAGCAACATCTTTTGGCAAATTTTCACCCATACCAATCGCATTGGTCGGGCCATAGCCAATGGTATAGCGTGCAATCGGGAAGATCACATTAAACATCACAGGAGCTAAAAGCTTGGTGCGACCTTTAAGATCTTTGACATGACCTGTAGAGCCAGAAACAGCAACCACTTTGGCAACTTTGTCATAATTTGGCACGATACCTAATAATTGTCCGCCTGCGCTATGACCGAGTAATATGACTTTAGGTGCCTGCGTTTTACTGATCAAAGCGTCGATTGCCGCAGGGATATCTAGCTGCCCCCATTGCACAATACTTGCTGTCGATTGTTTTAAAGGGCTGTGTAGCGACTCACCAATACCACGAAAATCGAAAACTAAAACGTCATAGCCTTGTTGGCTCAACCATGTTGCATAGCTATTATAAAATTGCTTGGTAATGCCTGTGGCTGGACAAATCAACACAGGTAAAGCCTGTTTGAGCTCTGTCTGGTGCGGATAAAAGCGCGCACTCAGTGAATAGCCGTCTTGGCAATGAATCGTGAGTTTTTCAGATGATGACATGATTCAAACTTCATGGGTGTGTTCCGATGTCACTAATTTACACAAGTTCCAAAAAGAAACCTGAAAAGAGTATGACTCTAAAGTCATGTCATAACAGGTTTGAAGCAAGTACTATTGCAGAAGAAATACAGATAAAAATAATGCGTATAATTGAACAATGGATGTAAATTAAAATGGACATGCTTCAACTTTCGAGTGCAGTAAAAATTGCGATAGTTTTTAGTGGGATTTATTTATGGGTAGGTATGCTCACAGGTGTGTGGAAATATGCACAAATAAGGCAGTCTGAACTGGCACGTGCGCATTATTATGTAGATATCGCACATCGGAGCAGTTTGTTATACGCCCCAGCGACGCTCATTTTGGCGGTATTGGCCTATTTTTCAGCACTTCCACATACACTCAATTTACTCTTTGTAATCATCAATTTGTTCTTTTTTAGCTTTTCGATTTTAAGCTATGTGCTGCATGGCTTTTTAGCTGATACCACCAATCAATTTAAAGTACCGCACGTCTTAGGCAAATGGCATTTACCTAAATGGATGATGAGTATGGCAATGCTTGGATTGGTGATTGGCGAGTTAATTGCAACACTCGGATTGCTCTTCGGAGTCATCGTTAAATTTTGGTTTTAAGCAAAGTAGTATCAAATAAAAATCGTATCAATTAGATTGGAGGCTAATCAAGGAGATAAAAGCTTTTAAAGTGCAGACGATTGTTAGGTCGAAGAATTTATATGGCTCTAGACTAGCAGAATAGATATGTTAGTCTAGAATCATGATAGAAAACAGTAAATTAAGTCACTATAAGATTAAAAAAATTATTCAGTGCTTTTGCATTGATATTCCTGCTTCTAAAACAGC
>NZ_VOZT01000001.1:0-162940 GCF_013419625.1 Acinetobacter sp. YH12070
AAAAGAGTATTTTGATTATCATCTTAAAGAAACAGAATGGCGTTGGATGAGGGAGCCTAATGAGCTAGCAACAGAGTTGTGGGACCTCATTAGGTAAAACTAAGTGCAAATCTGCTAGTCTAGAGCCTTAACATTATTTAAATAATAGATTCATCTATTTAAGTTTAAATAAAATTGATCAATGGATAAAAGATTTTTCAGCAATGATAAAGATCATTTCTCAATGAAAGCTTACACAGACGTCATCTTTGTCTTACGAAAAAAAGCAGTGCTCCTAAGCACAAAAAAAAGGAGCCTTTTTAGACTCCTTTTTGAGATTTGAAGCTACGCGCTTCGCTTGTCTTGCATCATTTGTAGAGTAGTAAAAAAGAATCCCCAAACTTGGAGATTCTTTTCAATTAAAGCCCACGCGCAGCATAGCTGCTTGTCTTGCGGCGTGGCGGAGTATAAAAAAAAGAGCCCCTTTGGACTCCTTCATGACATTTGAAACTACGCGCTTCGCTTGTCTTGCGTAATTTTTAGAGCAGCGCTCTAAAAATTACTCAGGCTTTAGGCCTTCGGCTTTTTCTAAAGATTCATCATTGCTGAAGAATTTTTCACGCTGCTCTTCAAGGAACTTTTTCGCGTCAGCTTCAAACACGTTTAAACGTTTTTCATTGATCAACGTAGTTTGGTGTTTTAGCCATTCTTGCCAAGCTTGTTTAGATACCGTATCAAACAATTCTTGTCCCTTCGCACCAGGGAATGGTGCAAAGTCTAAACCTTCCATTTCAGCCTGATATTTACGGCAAAAAACTTGTCGAGACATATCAATACTCCATTTAACTTGAAAAAGTTATGCGTAAAGTTTTTCTAAACGTGCGTGTGCGCGTTCAATTGCTGCTTCAACTTGAGCAGGTGCAGTACCACCAATGTGGTTACGTGCATTGACAGATGCTTCAAGTGTTAATGCTTTTTCGAAGACATCGGCTTGAATCAAGTCAGAGAATTGTTGAAGTTGCTCAAGGGTTAATTCTGAAAGGTCTTTGCCTTCTTGAACACCGAGGGCAACCGCTTTACCCACAATTTCATGCGCATCACGGAATGCTACGCCATTTTTAACGAGGTAGTCGGCAAGGTCAGTTGCAGTTGAGAAGCCACGCAGCGCTGCTTCACGCATGATGTCAATGTTTGGCACTAGTGCAGGGATCATGTCGGCAAATGCCATGAGTGAGCCACGAACAGTATCAATTGCATCGAATAGTGGTTCTTTATCTTCCTGGTTGTCTTTGTTGTATGCCAAAGGTTGACCTTTCATTAGGGTCAATAGGCTCATCAAGTCACCATATACACGGCCAGTTTTACCACGAATCAACTCAGGAACGTCTGGGTTTTTCTTTTGCGGCATGATTGAAGAGCCGGTGCAAAAACGGTCAGGAATGTTCACAAATTTGAATTGTGCCGATGTCCAAAGAATCATTTCTTCTGACATACGTGATAAATGCATCATGATGAGTGATGCTGCAGCATTGAATTCAATACCAAAATCACGGTCAGATACGGCGTCTAAAGAGTTTTCAGCGACAGCTTCAAAACCTAGTAATTCGGCAGTGAATGCACGGTCAATTGGGTAGGTTGTTCCTGCAAGTGCAGCAGAACCTAAAGGCATACGGTTGGTACGTTTACGGCAGTCGATTAAACGCTCTGAGTCACGTACCAACATTTCAAACCACGCCATTAAATGGTGGCCAAAAGTCACTGGCTGTGCAGTTTGTAAATGCGTGAAGCCCGGCATGATGGTATTGGTATTTTTCGCCGCTAAGCCTAGGATGCCTTTTTGTAATTTTTTCAATAATTCTAAAATCGCATCGATTTCGTCGCGAACATACAGACGGATATCGGTTGCAACTTGGTCATTACGACTACGACCGGTGTGTAGTTTTTTACCTGTAATACCGATACGTTGAGTCAAGCGTGACTCAATATTCATGTGCACATCTTCTAGGTCAATGCGCCATTCGAAGTTACCCGCTTCAATTTCTGCTTTAATGGTGTTTAAGCCATTAATAATATCGTCACGCTCTTGTTCAGTCAGAACGCCGACTTTTGCAAGCATGGTTGCATGTGCAATTGAACCTGCAATATCTTGTTTATAAAAGCGTTGGTCAAACTGTACAGATGCTGTAAATTCAGCAACAAAAGTGTCAGTAGCTTCGGAAAAACGACCGCCCCACATGCCTGAAGTTTGGGCTTGTGACGGATTTGAGGAATTAGAAGATGTGGTCATGTCGGCTCAATAAGATAAAAAGCATAGAACTGAGCAAGAGTATAGCAAATTCGAACCCAGTTGCCGAAGGGCAAGTTGATCAAACTTTTAGACAGGGTTTAGGTCTATGACAATTTCTGTATTTTCAGGAAAAATGGGCCGCTGGCACTATCTGTGGGAGCTGTTTCTTGCGGGCAATATCGTGGCGTTGGTCTTGGCCTTGGCCCAAGCTCAATCGTGGCATGCTTTAAGTTTTTCCAGTGTCATGCAGCATATGTTGTTTATTAACTGGATTTTATTGGCATTTGCTGCATTTTCAGAGCTTTTGCAGAGTAAGACGCGTGGTTTAAGCATGAAAATGCTCATGTTTAGCGGGTTTGTTTTATTGCAAGCTTTGGTGTTGTTCACCACCTTAATTTTAAATGTCTTGATCTATTTTGGTGGAAATTTCAGTTTAACTGGCTTGAGTGTGGACGTTTTAACTGCTGGTGTGGTTTTAAATCTGAGCTATGGGGTATTACTTGGGGCATTTTGTTTTCGATATTTATATTTAAGAGAACAGTGGGGTCGACAACATCATAGTGAATTAAACTCACGCATTCAGGCTATGCAAGCTCGGATTCATCCACATTTTTTATTTAATAGCTTAAACAATGTGATTAGCTTGATTGCGATTGACCCAGATAAAGCGGAGCAAATGCTACTGAATTTATCTCGATTGTTCCGTGCAAGTTTTCAAGAATTGAAGTTGGTAAGTCTCAAAGATGAGATCGATCTGTGTCAGCGTTATTTGGCCATTGAACAAATGCGTTTAGGTGATCGGCTTAAGGTGGAGTGGAAACTAGAAGGTACTGAACAATACGCTCAAGTACAAATTCCACTATTAACTTTACAACCTTTATTAGAAAATAGTATTTTTCATGGAGTTAAAAAGATTTTGACAAAGAGTACGATAAATATATTGATTGAAATATTACAAAATCAAATTAATATCGTTATTACAAATCCTTATACACAGGATACAATTAAATTACGTCAGGGGAATGGTATTGCCATCGAAAACGTGAAACAGAGACTTGAGGCATATTATGGTCAGCATGTCACTTTTCAAACCTACGCAGGCGAGGGAATGTATACGACTGTGGTGCAATATCAATATAAATAGAAATCTCAGTTGACCAATAAAAATAAATGACGTTAACGAGATAAGGAGGAGAAATGGACATCCTGATCTGTGATGATGAGCCTCTAGCAGTAGAGCGATTGTCACGTTTAGTCACTCAACTTGGACATCAAGTGGTTGCGAAAGCCTCACATGGTCAACAAGCGATTGACTTGGCTCAAAGCCTCGAGCCTGATGTCATCTTACTAGATATTCAAATGCCTGAAATGGATGGGTTGACTTGCGCGAAATTGTTGCGTGAATTAGACCCCATGCCCGCTATTATTTTTTGCACTGCATATGATCATCATGCACTTGATGCATTTAAGTCGAATGCAGAGGGATATTTACTAAAACCGGTTATGCAACAGGAATTGCAGCAGGTTTTAGATCATTTAACTAAATTAACCCAAGCTCAATTGAGCACGATAAAACAAAAAGAAAATATGGACGAAATTAAAATCAGCCGCCATCAAATCGCGGCAAAGACCTATCGTGGTGTAGAGTTGGTACCTGTGGAAAATATTTACTATTTTCTTGCAGATCAGAAATATGTCACTGTTCGGCACAAAAATGGCAGCGTACTCATTGATGAAACGCTGAAAGATTTAGAGCATGAATTTGGTGATCGTTTTATACGCATTCATCGCAATGCCTTGGTGTCTGTGAGCTTTTTAGATGGTTTGGAAGTCGTAAGCTCGGGGCAATATCAGGTGCGTTGTCGAGATTTAGAAGAACGTTTGGCGGTCAGCCGTCGACATTTACCGAATTTGCGTGAGCGAATACAAAAATTATAGGGCAAGGGTCAAAGCACATTGCGAATTAAGCTTGCATTTTCAACTGAGCAAGTTAAGTTTAGAATAATAGCCCTATAGACTGTATTTTAAAATTTATGAATATCCTTAAGATCGCAACTCGACAAAGCCCGCTTGCACTTTGGCAGGCGGAACATATTCGTGCACGCTTAGAAGCACTTCATGCAAATTTGAAAGTTGAGTTGGTGACCTTTGTGACCCAAGGTGACAAGATTCTAGATACCCCTTTAGCCAAAATTGGGGGAAAAGGATTATTTGTAAAAGAATTAGAAGCGGCGTTGTTGGATGGTCGTGCAGACTTGGCAGTTCATTCGATGAAAGATGTGCCAATGGCTTTGCCTGAAGGTTTAAGCTTGGCCGTGATTTGTGAGCGTGAAGACCCATTAGATGCTTTCGTTTCAAATACTTATAACAGTTTTGATGATTTACCCCAGGGTGCGAAGGTGGGGACGTCGAGCTTGCGCCGCAAATGCCAAATTTTAAAACAACGTCCAGACCTTGAAATTATTGATCTGCGTGGCAATGTGGGTACGCGTTTATCTAAACTCGATGCGGGTAACTATGATGCGATTATTTTGGCGAGTGCAGGGCTGAAGCGTTTGGGCTTAGCAGAGCGTATTCGTCATACTCTTGAGCCTGTTGTGAGTTTACCTGCAGTTGGACAAGGTGCATTGGGCCTAGAATGTCGTAGCCAAGATCAAGCTGTATTGGATTTAATTTTGCCCTTAATGCATGCAGAGACCAATTCTTGTGTACGTGCAGAACGTGCTTTTAATGCATATCTAGAAGGTGGCTGCCAAGTACCGATTGCAGGTTATGCAACCTTAGAAAATGGTCAGATTCATTTGGAAGGTCGAGTCGGTAGTGTTGACGGTCAAACCTTGTTGAAAGCACAGCAAGTAGGTCTTCCCGAACAGGCTGAACAGCTCGGTGTCAAATTGGCCCAAGACTTGTTAGCCCAAGGTGCCGGTGAAATTTTAAAGGCACTGTATTAATACATGCTTTTTATCAATACACGTCCGACAGATCGTGCAGCGCAGCTTAGCTTGACGCTGCGCTCTGCGGGTGTTGCTGTGGCTGAGCTTCCATTACTTGAGCTTAAGCCGCGGGCATGGTCAGAAGCATTGGCAGTGTGCTATGCCCAGTTGAGTGCTGCGGATGTATTGGTTGTGGTGAGCCCCTCTGCGGTCACCTTTGGTATGCAAGGTTTGCGTAAGGCAGGCATTTCACTTGAGCAGCTCGAACATATTCAATGGGTTGCAGTTGGTGACGCAACCGCAGCAAAACTGGCTGATTATGGCATTCACAGTGTCGTACCGCAGGTGGAAACCTCGGAGGGAATGCTCACTTTAAGCCATTTAGAACAATTGGAGGCCGGGGCTTGCGTTGCATTTTGGCGCGGTGAAGGTGGTCGTCAATTTATGATGCAGCAGTTGCTAGCACGTGGCATTCAGATTCTTAATTTTGTGCTATACGAACGCCATCTACCGGAAGAGACCACTCAAAAAGTAAAAACACTCATTTCTGAACATCAGTTGTCATCTCCGTATTGTATGTTGATCACCAGTGAGGCCAGTTGGCTCAATTGGCTTGACCTGATTCAGTCGCATTTATCAGTACTGCGCCATGCACATTTTTTAGTTTTAGGTGTAAGGTTGTTCGAGCTACTTGAGCAAAGTCGTATAACACTGAACAAAGATTTTAAAATTATTCAACTCGAAGATTTAAACGCGACACACATATTGCAGCATGTGCAAGTCGTGCAGGGAAATACATGAAGAAGTTGTTTGTCGTTGTGGTCATTGTCGCCGTACTTTGGTTGGCTAAACTCAGTTTTGACCTATTTCAAGTCAATGCTCAACAAACCGAACTGATGCAACAGCAAACTTTATTGCAACAGCGCAATGCAGGTTTGAATGATCAGGTCGTGGCTTTGAAACGTCAGTTGAGCGGCACAACGACCGAGATGGCGGCTGCAACGACATCGAATACTTCGATTGCTGCTGAGGCAACCCATAGCATTGAGCCAATGATGGTTGTGGGCCAGCAACTTGATTTGGTTGAATTTGCCATGCAGCAACAACAATTTGCTGTCGCTTTGGAAAAATTAAACCAATTAGACCAACAATTAGATCAGTTGAGCTTGGCACCTGCACTTCGCATGAGTTTGCATCAGGTGATTCAAAAAGATCGTGAGACCTTAAAGCAATATGTGACAGAGCGTCAGTTGCAATCTGATAAAGTGAAAAATACCCTGCAATCGATCGATCAATTGTTAGAAAAAGAAATATTAAAGCCCTATAGTTCTAAAGAGCAGCAAAAGGGTCTTTCTTTTTGGCAAAAATGGATTCAAGTCGAATCGGTCGAGCAACCGAGTCCCGTATTAATGCAGCGTAGCTTGGTATTAAAAGAAATGCAGTTACGTTTAATTTTGGCTCAGCAAGTTTTAAATCAAGGACAATATCCTCAATTTCAACAAGAAATCACTGAAATTATGCAAATTATGCAGCAATTGCCAGATGCTTCATTAAAACCGATACGCCAACGTCTAGAACAATTAAAGGACATTCCGGTTATTTCTGTACCGCTATTAAATACTCAGGCACTCATAGGATAATCGACTATGAAACATATTTTATTGGCCTATTTATTTATTAGCTTATTGGTTGTTGCCATTATTAGTTTGCTGAGTTTTGGACATGGTGCAGGCTATGTCTATTTATACTGGCGTGAATGGCAAGTTCAATCTAATATTTGGTTTTTAGCATTATTGCTGGCACTACTGAGTTTGTTCGTGCAAATGCTTTGGTATGCGGTTAAACGCTATTTAAGTCGAGAACAGCGTAAATCTGAAACAGTCTTTAGTTTTAATAAACTACATCCCTATGAGCAATTGGCTGTCATTTGGCTTTTAAATGCTGCGCAAGATCAAAAAAACTTTATTCAGCAAGCTTTTACTGAGTCTGGATTATTAAAAGGGGTGATCGATGCGCGTTTATATTGGATTCAGCAACAATATGAAACAGCATTAAATGCATTAACTCAGACCAACCCAATGGCTTTTGAGCTTGCAGAATTGCAACGGATTGAAATTTATTTGTCTCAACAACAGGGTGAAAAGGCTTTAACGCATCTCGAATTTTTGAATCAACATGAATTATCGCCATGGTTGCAAAAAGTCAGCACGGCCTATGAGCAGCGTTTAACCACGCTATGGGGCATGTTTGCGTTGCAGTTTCCTTGGTTGTATTTGCGTTCGACACGTTATGGGCACTTAGATGAGCTGACAAAACAAGCTTGGTTGGAGCAACTATTATCTGCATTTGATCAAGCAGATGTCGATGACTTACAGCACCTAAAGCAGCGTTATTTGGATTTGCAAAATCAAATCACAGAGCGTAAATATGTGGTCAAAGTGCTTTGGTTAAAAGTCTTATCTCGTGTGCCAGAGATGAGTCAGGAACATGAGCAATTGGCTATTCATTTACTGGAACAGCAATTTAACAAAGAAGTGTTCTTTTTGTGGTTCCAGCAAAAAATGCTGAAGCAAAACCCTGACTATGTGGCTGTAGAACAGCAGATTCAACGTTGGGAAGAAAAGTATCCTGCGCTGCCTGTTTTTAGTTTTGCAAAATGGAATATTTACCAAGCGACAGCACGTCAAGCTGAAGCAGATGCATTGTTAGAATTATATCCAAATGATGTATTAATGAGTTATTTACGCATCAAGTCAGCCTTAAATCAGCAGGATGACTTGATCAAACAATTAAATTTAATATTTGAAAATAATGCCAATTTTATGGAAATTCGAATATAAGGACATTATATGCAAGAAGATTTAGCTCAATATTCATTGGTTCATACTCAACACGTCGCTTGGGGGGATATGGATGCTTTTGGTCATGTAAATAACGTGCATTATTATCGTTATATGGAAAGTGCGCGGATTGGTTATTTAGATCAGTTGGATATATTTAATCAGTCTGTGATTACGGTTGTGGCTTCAAGCCAATGTAAATATTTAAGCCCCGTGGTTTATCCTGATATTTTAAAAGTGGCAACGCGCGTTGAAGAATTAAGAAATAGTGCATTTCGTATGAGTTATATATTATGGAGTGAACAGCAACAAAAAATCGTTGCAACAGGCGATGCGGTTATTGTGTGCGTGGATAAAATGACCCTGCAAAAAACCTCTATTCCAGAAAATATTAAAACCAAAATAAAAGCCTTAGAAAATTCAGTGGGAAATAATATTTAAATACAATTTAACTTTATATATTTTAAGGAGTCGTGTTAAAATATTGTAGTAAAATGAAAATTATTTATTGAATAAAAATTTTATTATAATATTATGAGCGAGTTTTCATAAGCATTATTAAAATGAAATTTCGGAGTTAAAGATTATGCCTGATATTAGTAATTTATCAGTTGAAGAGTTAAAGAAGCTTCAAGTAGAAGCTGAAGCACTGATTGCATCTAAAAAAGATCAAGCGATTGAAGATGCGTATAACCGTATTGTTGAAATTGCAGAAAATTTAGATTTAAGCGTTGAACAAATTCTTGAATTTGGTTTAAGCAAACGTAAAAAATCAACGCGTAAAGCGGTTGAGCCACGTTACCGTAGCAAAACCAATGCAGATGACACGTGGACTGGTCGTGGTAAACAACCACGTTGGTTAGTGGCTGAGTTAGAAAAAGGCGCGAAACTAGAAGACTTCTTAATTTAAGAACAATTCATGAAATCGTCATATCCTGAGTTCAGGATAATTAAACCAGGCAAATGCCTGGTTTTTTTATCTCTTTGAATTGGCTATGCAGAAAAAGTATGCATAATGTGTCTATAAAGAAAAATGTTTAAATGATGGAAAAAAATTGATGGATCGGTTGTGGTGGGATGATCAATAAAACTAATAATATTCGGTGGCTCATTTTTGCTGCGATCAGTTTTTTAATTTTCGTTATGCTGCAAGTGCCAGCAGCGTGGCTCATTACAAAGTTTTATAAAAATAACCAAATGCTACATAACGTCAGTGGCAATATTTGGCATGGGCAAGCAGATTGGACACGAGGAAATTTGAAAGGCTCGTTAAACTGGAACACACGCCCGTGGGACTTGATTTTATTACGCTTGGGTGCAAATGTTGAAATTCATAGTGGCAATACCAAACTGCAAGGTGTTATGGGGTATGGTTTTGGCAAAAGTATCAGCATCAAAAACTTAGAGGGTCAAATTGCCCCTGAAACTTTAAAAAGTTTTGCCGATTGGCAATGGCCAACGAATGCCATTCAATTAAAAGATGTGCAGTTTAAATATAAGCCACAACAGGGATTTAGTCAGTCATTAGGCGAGATGCAGTGGGCAGGTGGGGATTTATCCTTTAGCTTTGCACAGCGTCAAGAGTCAATGAATGTGCCTGCCATGTTAGCTCAATTAAAAGATGATAATGGCAAATTGTCGATTGATGTTCGAGATCAACGCGAACAAAAGATGATGAATTTATCACTTGAGCCAGACCTCATGTTGGATGTGCAATTAACCCAGCGCTTTTTGATGAATGTTGCTTCCTATGAAGGTAAGGCAGGATTAGATACGTATGTGATTAGTTCGCGTCAACCTCTATTGAGTGGGGTGAACTGATGGCTGACTATTTCGAAAAAATCCGCGAGATCAATTGGAAGCAAACAGATCGACTTGCACCTGTGGTCTTGGCTTTAATAATTTTGTACCTGTGCTGGAAGTTAGCCGCTTTATTTTGGTTATTGATTGCACCGCCACAAGCCATGCAGTTAGACCGAGTTGAATTGGGTTCACAGCAAACGCAAGTTCCTAATATTAGCTCTTTTGCCTTGTTTCAGGAAAACCGCAGTTCAGCAGCTGACGCGCAGTTAAATATGGTGTTACAAGGTGTGGTGGTTGGACAGCCAAGTCGCTACTCGTCGGCAGTGATTAAGGTCAATGAGAGTTCAGATCGCTACTTGGTTGGAGAAACCATTCAAGGTTCATCATATCAACTGGCTGAAGTTTATTGGGATAAGGTGATTTTAACGCAGGGTAATGGTGCACGGCGTGAATTAGCGTTCCAAGGTATTGAAAACGGATTAGATCAACCGATTGTCCCTACAGCCAATGCAACATCAGGCGGATCTTTGCAAAATAACAGCATGCAAAATGCAGCTAATCCTGCAAATTCAGGGCAAGGCACGACGCAGTCCGCGATTGGTCAGGCCGTACAACGCATGACAGAAAATCGTGAGCAATATCTGCAGGAAATGGGGGTGAATCCATCAGGTAATGGTGGGTTTGAGATTTCAAATCGAACACCTGCTGCCTTGAGAAATAAATTGGGTTTGCAACCGGGTGACCGCATTATGTCTTTAAATGGGCAGGCAGTCGGTGCAGGACAATCTGAGGCGCAATTATTAGAACAAGCCCGCCGTGAAGGGCAGGTGAAACTTGAAGTCAAACGTGGTGATCAAGTGATGACCATACAACAGGATTTTTAGTGATGTTTCATCACTTTATAGGGTTAGGAAACACAGGCGTATATGGCTTTATTTAATAATAACCGTTCAACTTTAGCTGCCTATGCCATGGTGCCCTTGGTTGCTATGGTCAGCACAGCAAGTTATGCACAAACATGGAAAATCAATTTACGTGATGCAGATCTTACGGCATTCATTAATGAAGTCGCAGATATCACGGGGAAAAATTTTGCAGTTGACCCACGGGTACGAGGAAATGTAACGGTTATTTCCAATAAGCCTTTAAATAAAAATGAAGTCTATGACCTGTTTCTCGGTGTATTGAATGTCAATGGCGTGGTGGCGATTCCATCGGGCAACACCATTAAACTGGTTCCAGACAGTAATGTAAAAAGCTCGGGCATTCCTTATGATGCGCGCCACCGTGCGTCTGGAGACCAAATTGTCACCCGAGTAATTTGGCTTGATAACACCAATGCCAACGACTTAATTCCAGCCCTACGTCCACTGATGCCGCAATTTGCACATTTGTCAGCAGTGGCGGGGACCAATGCGCTGATCGTCTCAGACCGTGCTAGTAATATTTACCAGCTCGAAACGATTATTCGTAATTTAGATGGAACGGGTCAAAATGATATCGAAGCCGTGACGCTGCAATCGAGTCAGGCCGAAGAAATGATTGGGCTGTTAGAGTCGATGAGTTCGACCGGCGCATCAAAAGACCCGAAAGGTTCACGAATTCGTATTATTGCGGACAATCGAACCAATCGTATTATCATTAAAGGTGATACAGCGACACGTAAGCGTATTCGTAAGATTATTGAGACCTTAGATGTGCCTGCTGCAGATCGATTGGGTGGATTGAAAGTTTTTCGTCTAAAGTATGCAAGTGCCAAAAACTTGTCAGAAATCTTACAAGGCTTGGTCACAGGGCAGGCCGTTTCGAGTACAAATTCATCGAATAGCTCAAATAGCAGCACGATGAACAGTTTAATGAATGATAGTAACAGTTCGAATTCACAGTCATTCAGTTCACAAAATAACACCAGTTCAGGTATTAACCTCAACAGTAATAACTCTTCCAATAATACGCAAAACGGTATCTCAAGCTTTAATGCCAATGGCGTGAGTATTATTGCTGATGCCACACAAAATGCACTGATTGTGAAAGCAGATCCGCAGCTCATGCGTGAAATTGAATCTGCGATTCAGCAGCTCGATATTCGTCGTCAGCAAGTGCTGATCGAAGCGGCGATTATTGAAGTTGAAGGCACGGATACCGATCAGCTCGGTGTGCAATGGGCGTTGGGAGATATCAGTAGTGGTATCGGCTTAATTAACTTTGATAACTTTGGTTCTAGTTTAAAAAATATTGCCGCAGGTTATTTAACTGGTGGTGCTGCGGGTGCGGGTAGCGCGGTGAGTGCGGGTACTTCTTTAGTTCTTGGTGATTATCGTGAAGGCAGTGATGGTTCGCGCAAACTCTATGGTGCGATGATTCAGGCCTTAAAAGAAAAGACCAAATCCAATTTATTATCTACACCGTCGATAGTGACGATGGACAACGAAGAAGCCTATATTGTGGTGGGTGAAAACGTTCCATTTGTGACAGGTTCGGTCACCACCAATGGTGGTACAGCCAATCCGTATACATCGATTGAGCGTAAAGATGTCGGTGTTACTTTGAAAGTTGTGCCGCATATTGGTGATGGCGGCTCGGTGCGTTTAGAGGTCGAGCAAGAAGTTTCTGATGTAAAAGACAATAAAGGTCAAGCGTCGGACTTAGTTACGACTAAACGTGCGATTAAAACCTCGATCTTGGCAGAGCATGGTCAAACGATTGTGTTGGGTGGTTTGATCTCGGACAATACATTGCATGGGCGTCAATCCGTTCCGGGGCTCGGGGCTATTCCTGTACTGGGCAAACTTTTTAGCTCGGAAGGAAAATCCAACAGTAAACGCAATTTGCTGATCTTTATTCATCCGACCATTGTTGGAAATTCTGCTGATGTGAAGAAAATGTCTCAGCAACGTTACAGTCAGCTCTATAGTCTGCAACTGGCACTGGATAATGACGGTAATTTTGCGAAATTACCTGAAAATGTGGACGATGTGTATCAGCAGCGCATACCTGTTTCAAAAGGTACAGCACCAGCCCCTGTGTATAAGACGGTACCTACAGCACCACAAACCACACAGCCAGCGGCAGTGGTCTCCACGCCAGTCGCCATTGAACCTGCAGTGAAGCGCCAAACCATAACCGTACCGAATGGCAAAGTGGCGGAAACTCCTTAGGTTAGACAGTAGGGTGGTTTAGCTTTGAAACCACTGCATGCTATGATGAAAAAAACGAGCAATAGAGAATTAACTTCATGACTTGGAAAATTCAAGCAATTTCTGGTGATTTAACAGGACAAGAAATTAGTATTGAGCGAGATATGTTGGTGGGTCGTCATCAACAAGCAGATATTGTTTTACAAGAATCTGATGTATCGCGTAAACATGCTGCCTTTGTACTGAAAGATCAGGCACTCTGGTTGCAAGATCTCAATTCATCCAATGGGACGTTTATTAATGATGTCCGTTTGACTGGTGAATCACTTTTAAAAGAAGGTGATATTGTACAGTTTGCCAGTGTGAAGTTTAGTTTATTGGCTCCAGCTAAAGCTGTTCAGATCCCAGCGGATATTGAACAAAGCGTTGAAGCGTTGCAAACAGAAGAAATTACACCTGTTCAGCAGCCGTCTGAAGCTGTTGCGGTTTCTGAAACTGCGGCACAAGAACCTGTTGTTAAAACGTCTGAAACTGAGACACAAGAGCCTATCGTTAAAACTGCAGCACAACAAATGAATGATCAAGGGATGCCAGAGTTGAAAGAGCGTGATGGTTCAGTTCAATTGACTCGTGATGGTATGCCGACCAATGTGGGTGTGCCTAAACCTGCGCCAATCCCTGAGGGAATTGACATTACTGCTGCTCCGAAAAATGAAGCATGTGATGTAGAAATTCCAGCGACATGTGTAGAGCAAGAGCGTGAAGCGCAAAAAAATGCCTCTGTAGGCTTAATCTCAGTCATTGTTTTAATCATTCTTGCAATTATTGCATGGGTGTTGTTTAAATAAACCGAGACATTCCTCAAAAGGCATGCATGGGCATGCCTTTTTTATGGGGAAAATTTACAAAAAAATAGAGGGATATTATGTTTGAAGTTCGTTTAGCAGAACGCCAAATGATTTTATTTGATCTGGATGGAACGCTAGTCGATTCAGCATCTGACTTACATCGTGCGATGAATATGAGTCTAAATGCGTTGCAATTACCTTTGGTCACAGAAGAGCAGGTGCGAAACTGGATTGGGAAAGGGACTTCATTATTTTGTCATAGCGTACTTGAATACTTGACCGGAAAGGTGGATGCCGCACAGCATCATCTTTTACTGGAAACTTTTCTAAAGATTTACAATGCCGATCCTTGTGTCTTGACGCAGCCCTTTGACGGCATTCTATCGTTCTTGGATTGGGCAAAAGCAGAGCAGAAAATTCTGATTTGTGTAACCAATAAACCAGAGCAACCGGCACGCAGTATTGTGCAAGCACTGGGTATGCATGATTACTTTGATGATGTGATAGGCGGAGATCGTTTTGAAGAGCGGAAACCACATCCCAAGCAGCTAGAGTATTGTGCGGAACATTATGCCTTACCAAAACAGCAAATTTTGATGGTGGGTGATTCTGTCAATGATGTAGAGGCAGCACGTCGTGCTGGTATTGATTGTATTGTGGTCAGCTATGGCTATAATCATGGTGAAAATATTCGAGATTGTCAGCCGCAGCATGTGGTCGATAACTTAAAAGAATTATTGGGTTGAAATAATTAGGGTTAAGGAAGTGAAAATGAGCAAGTGTGTAGGTTTTCGATGGCGTCACTCAATCAGCATGAGAAGAAATTAACTGAAATTGACCACGCGAAATATAGAGAAACCGAGATGACTACACAAACTCAATTTGAACAACTGAAATCTGCTGGATATAACTTGATTCCAGTCTATCGTCAGCGCTTGGCAGATACAGAAACTCCGCTGTCTGTCTTTGCGCGATTAAAACAACATAAACAAGCCTATTTATTTGAATCTGTAGAGGGTGGCGAAAACTGGGCACGTTACTCCATTATTGGTTTGGGTGAGTCCACCGTATTTTCGTGTAATGAAGGGCAGTTGACCGTTCAACATGTTGATGGTTCGATTGAAAAACAACAATGTGCAGACCCATTTCAATACATCCGTGACTTCCAAGCACAATATAAAGTCCCTACACAGCAAGATTTGCCTGCGTTACCGAGCTTTACCGGTGGATTGGTTGGATACTTTGGTTATGACGCTGTGCGTTATATCGAACCGAAGCTCAATAATGTGCCAGAAGCTGACCCAGTCGGGATTCCAGATATTTGGATGATGCTATCTAAAACCGTCATTGTCTTTGATAACCTCAAAGATACTTTATTCTTAATTGTACATGCCGATGTAAATGATGCTGAGGCCTATACCCAAGCGCAGCAACAATTGGATGAGCTAGAAGAACTTTTGGCAACCCCAATTGCACTCAAAGCAAATAAGCATACTGCACCACAGTTTGAATCCATCACTGGACATGACAACTTTATTGACTCTATTGCAAAAGTAAAAGAGTACATTAAAGCCGGTGATGTGATGCAGGTTGTGCCGGGCCATCGTATGGTATCCGATTTTGATGGTGAGCCTTTGCAGGTCTATCGTGCACTACGTCACCTCAATCCATCTCCATATTTGTTCTTGGTGCAAGGGCAAACACTTGAGAATGACATTCCCTTTCATATCGTCGGTTCATCACCTGAAATTTTGTCCCGCCTAGAAAATGGTGTAGCAACAGTTCGTCCTTTGGCGGGCACGCGACCACGGGGTAAAACCAAAGAAGAAGATTTAGCACTTGAAAAAGATTTGCTATCTGATGAAAAAGAAATTGCAGAGCATTTGATGTTGATCGATTTGGGTCGAAATGATGTTGGACGTGTTTCTAAAATCGGTAAAGTTCACGTGACTGATCAAATGGTGATCGAACGTTATTCGCATGTCATGCACATTGTGTCAAATGTACAAGGTGAAGTACGTGATGATGTCGATGCTTTGGATGTTTTTAAGGCAACATTCCCTGCGGGTACGCTTTCAGGCGCACCAAAAATCCGCGCTATGGAAATTATTGACGAAGTTGAACCAGTAAAACGTGGAATTTTTGGTGGTGCTGTTGGTTATTTAGGCTGGCATGGGGAAATGGACATGTCGATTGCGATTCGTACCTGTGTAATTCGAGAAAATAAGGTCTATGTTCAAGCTGGAGCAGGGGTAGTTTATGACTCAAATCCTGAATCAGAGTGGAATGAAACCCAAATAAAAGCTCGCGCAGTGATCAAAGCGGTTGAATTATCATCAAATGGATTGATTTTATGAGTTTTTCACGTTTTTTTTAGAAAAAACACTTGCAAGGATTTCAAGATTTGCTAAACTGCACACCGTTCCGATACGAAACGTACGAAACACTAAGAAACGCCGGCATAGCTCAGTTGGTAGAGCAACTGACTTGTAATCAGTAGGTCCACAGTTCGAATCCGTGTGCCGGCACCATCTTAGAAAGTTTGAGAGTGAGTAGAAAGAACGACACTGAAGTAAGTGTAAAATGGTGAGGTTCCCGAGCGGTCAAAGGGGGCGGACTGTAACTCCGCTACGAAAGTTTCGAAGGTTCGAATCCTTCCCTCACCACCAATTTTAAGACTTCAATAAGTGGTTTGTACCAACATCGTGCGGGAGTAGCTCAGTTGGTAGAGCGGTAGCCTTCCAAGCTACATGTCGCGAGTTCGACCCTCGTCTCCCGCTCCATATCTATTGAAGTGCTTATATTTGCTCTTATAGCTCAGTGGTAGAGCACTCCCTTGGTAAGGGAGAGGTCTCGAGTTCAAATCTCGATAAGAGCTCCAGATTTTACAGTTTAGCAACTTTAAATGTTGCACAAGATTCCAGAAGCAGGCTTTTTAGTCTGCTTTTCAAGTATTGGGTGTTTATTTTTTTAGGCGATATGTCGGAGCTGGGTTTTACTCAGAATTGTGTTCGACGTAAACGAGGAAGAAAAGCATGGCTAAGGCTAAGTTTGAACGTAATAAGCCACACGTTAACGTGGGCACAATCGGTCACGTTGACCATGGTAAAACGACTTTAACAGCTGCAATTGCAACTGTATGTGCAAAAAAATTCGGCGGTGAAGCGAAAGATTACGCTGCAATCGACTCTGCACCAGAAGAAAAAGCACGTGGTATTACAATTAATACTTCACACGTAGAATACGATTCTCCAATCCGTCACTACGCTCACGTAGACTGCCCAGGTCACGCCGATTATGTTAAAAACATGATTACTGGTGCTGCGCAAATGGATGGTGCGATCCTTGTATGTGCTGCGACTGATGGTCCAATGCCACAAACTCGTGAACACATCCTTCTTTCTCGTCAGGTAGGTGTACCTTACATCGTTGTATTCTTAAACAAATGCGACCTTGTGGATGATGAAGAACTTCTTGAATTAGTAGAAATGGAAGTTCGTGAACTTCTTTCTACTTATGACTTCCCAGGCGACGACACTCCAGTAATCCGTGGTTCTGCTCTTGCGGCGCTTAACGGTGAAGCTGGTCAATACGGCGAAGACGCTGTAGTTGCTCTTGTTGAAGCTCTTGACTCTTACATTCCAGAGCCAGAACGTGCTATCGACCTTGCATTCCTTATGCCAATCGAAGATGTATTCTCAATTTCAGGTCGTGGTACAGTAGTAACTGGCCGTGTTGAAACTGGTATCGTGAAAGTAGGCGAAGAAGTTGAAATCGTTGGTATTAAAGATACAGTTAAAACAACTGTAACTGGCGTAGAAATGTTCCGTAAACTTCTTGACGAAGGTCGTGCGGGCGAGAACTGTGGTGTTCTTCTACGTGGTACTAAACGTGAAGACGTTCAACGTGGTCAAGTACTTGCTAAACCAGGTACAATCAAACCGCATACTAAATTCGACGCAGAAGTATACGTACTTTCTAAAGACGAAGGTGGTCGTCATACTCCATTCCTTAACGGTTACCGTCCACAGTTCTACTTCCGTACAACTGACGTAACTGGTGCGATCTCGCTTAAAGAAGGCGTTGAAATGGTTATGCCTGGTGACAACGTAGAAATGTCAGTAGAATTAATCCACCCAATCGCAATGGACGCTGGCTTACGCTTTGCGATCCGTGAAGGTGGTCGTACAGTTGGTGCGGGTGTTGTTTCTAAAGTAACTGCATAATATAATACAGTTATCTTTGTACAGATCGAGAGTTTCGACTCTCGATTTGCTCTGCAGGTCAGTAGTTCAATTGGTAGAGCGTCGGTCTCCAAAACCGAATGTTGGGGGTTCGAGTCCCTCCTGGCCTGCCAAATTTTTTTAAAAAGAAGCTTGATGCTGGCTCAACTGGTCATATAATAAGTCGCGAATCCTACGACGAGTACAAAAATGTCGAATGATAAATCGCGTGACGCATTAAGCGACGCGCCAATTCCTCAAAGAAATAATCCTGCTGAAGTTGTTAATTCTGGTTCCCCTTTAGACTATGTTCTGTGGGTTATCGCGTTGATTTTACTCGGTAGTTCTATGATGGTGAATCAACATTTGCCAGCATACTGGGCACCAGCGAATGATGTTTGGGTCCGTGTTGGGGTAATTTTGGCTTGTATCATCGTGGCTTTAGGTTTATTATACGCCACCCATCAAGGCAAAGGCTTTGTTCGATTGTTGAAAGATGCTCGAATTGAGTTACGTCGAGTGACTTGGCCAACCAAGCAAGAGACCATGACCACATCTTGGCAGGTACTTGCGGTAGTCTTAGTGGCATCTATTTTATTATGGTGCTTTGACTATGCTTTGAGCTGGTTAATGAAGTTTATTATCGGGTAAGAGAGCTATGAAACGTTGGTACATTATTCATGCCTATTCTGGTTATGAAAAACAAGTGTTACGCTCACTTAATGATCGAATCCAGCGTAGCGCTGTAGCCGATAGCTTTGGTGAAGTCCTTGTCCCTACTGAAGAAGTAGTGGAAATGAAGGATGGTAAGAAACGTAAATCTGAGCGTAAATTCTTTCCCGGCTATGTGTTAGTCGAGATGGAAATGAATGATGAAACTTGGCATATTGTTAAAGAATGTCCAAAAGTATTAGGTTTCATCGGTGGTACTGCAGAAAAGCCTGCACCAATTACGCAAAAAGAAGCTGATGCGATTCTTGCACGTGTACGCAATACTGGCGAAGCACCTCGTCCTAAGACGATGTTTGAACCAGGTGAAGAATTACTCGTAATTGACGGTCCATTTACCGATTTTAAAGGCGTGGTGGAAGAAGTTCTATACGATAAGTCACGTTTAACGTTGACGATTAATGTATTTAATCGACCAACTCAGGTTGAGCTGGAATTTCGCCAAGTCGAAAAATCGGTTTAATTTAACTTGGTTGATAAACGCCCGATTTGTTATGAGTCGGGCATTGTTGTTGTAACGGTATCGTTACTTATATGTATGGGGAGCCTAGCGGCGTTAGTACCCAGAGGTAATTGAAATGGCTAAGAAGATTGACGGCTATATCAAGCTGCAAGTTCCAGCTGGTAAAGCAAATCCATCTCCACCGATTGGTCCTGCACTAGGTCAACGTGGTGTTAACATCATGGCATTCTGTAAAGAATTCAATGCTGCGACACAAAAAGTTGAAGCTGGTCTTCCAATTCCAGTAGTGATCACTGTGTACAACGACAAGTCGTTCACATTCATCATGAAAACTCCTCCTGCTGCGATTCTTCTTAAGAAAGCTGCGGGCATCCAAAAGGGTTCAGCTGTACCTAACAAAACTAAAGTTGGTAAGTTGACTCGCGCTCAATTAGAAGAAATTGCGACTACTAAAGAACCAGATCTTACTGGTGCTGATTTAGACGCACGTGTACGTACCATTGCTGGTTCTGCGCGTTCTATGGGCTTGGAAGTGGAGCTATAAGACATGGCTAAATTAACTAAACGTCAAAAAGCCATTATTGCTGCTGTTGAAGCTAACAAAGTTTACACTTTGGAAGAAGCAGTTGCAGTTCTTAACGGCCTTCCAGCAGTAAAATTCAAAGAATCTTTGGATGTTGCTGTAAACCTAGGTGTTGATCCTCGTAAATCTGACCAAGTTGTTCGTGGCGCGACTACACTTCCTGCAGGTACTGGTAAAACTGTACGTGTAGCTGTGTTTGCTCAAGGCGCTGCTGCTGAAGCTGCTAAAGCTGAAGGCGCGGACGTTGTTGGTTTTGATGATCTTGCTGAAAGCATCCAAGCGGGTAACCTTGACTTTGACGTAGTAATTGCAGCTCCGGATGCAATGCGCGTTGTTGGTAAGTTAGGTACGATTCTTGGTCCACGTGGCTTAATGCCAAACCCTAAAGTGGGTACTGTAACTCCTGACGTAGCTTCTGCTGTTAAAAATGCGAAGGCTGGTCAAGCACGTTACCGTGTAGACAAAGCAGGTATCATCCACGCTGCGATCGGTCAAGTAGGTTTCACTGCTGAAGCTGTTCGTTCAAACGTTGAAGCTCTTGTAGCAGACCTTAAGAAAGCAAAACCTGCTACTTCTAAAGGTGTTTACATCCAAAAGATCACTCTAAGCTCTACTATGGGTCCTGGTCTTGTTGTTGATGTGGCAAACGTTTCTAAATAAGTTTCGACTTATTACAGAATTTTAAAGCCCTGAGTAATATTTGAAGCACCACTTTAAATATTACGCAAGAAACGTTCCGTCGTATATTGCGTGATTCAGGCAAACTTTGAATTGATAAATTTAGATTTATCAGCGTCAAAGACCTCAGGCGAGGGGAGTTTTATGCTTTCTTCTTAATAGCCTAGCCTGAGTAGACGCGGTGGTGTGATTTGTTCCTCCTCCGCGTGTTGGTTCAGTGATGAGCTAACGAATTGGGAGTGCATCTGTATAGGTGCATAAATCACCGTTAGGAGGTTTTACAATGGCTCTTCTTATCGAAGGCAAAAAACAGATCGTAGCTGAAGTAACTGAAGTTGCTTCTACTGCGTATGCTGCTGTTGTTGCTGACTATCAAGGTTTAACTGTTGAGCAATTAACTGCTCTACGTGTTGAAGCTCGTAAACTAGGTGTTGCTACTCGTGTAGTTCGTAACACTTTGGCTAAACGTGCTCTTCAAGATACTCAATTCAATATCTTGAGCGACAACCTTGTTGGCCCAACAATCTTAGCTTTCTCAACTTCTGAAGACGACATGGGCGCAGCTGCTCGTTTGTTCGAAGAATTTGCTAAAACTAATAAAGCATTTGAACTTAAAGCTGCTGCATTTGACGGTAAAGTTTATCAAGGTGCTGAAGTTAGCGTTATCGCGAACCTTCCAAACCAAGAGAAAGCGCTTACTATGCTTGCAAACGTTCTTCAAGCTCCTATTTCGAAATTGGGTCGCCTTATTACTGCGCTCAAAGAGAAAAACGAGTCAGAAGCTGCTTAAGCTTAAATCAATTTACACACCATTCAATACCCATTTGGAGTTACTCTCATGGCTTTAACAAACGAAGAAATCTTAAACGCAGTTGCTGAAAAAACTGTTCTTGAACTTGTTGAACTTATTTCTGCTTTCGAAGAAAAATTCAACGTATCTGCTGCTGCTGTAGCAGTTGCTGCTGCTCCTGGCGCTGCTGGTGCTGCTGCTGAAGAACAATCAGAATTCAACGTTGAGTTGACTTCTTTCGGTGCTAACAAAGTTGCTGTAATTAAAGCAGTTCGTGAAGCTACTGGCCTTGGTCTTAAAGAAGCTAAAGATCTTGTTGAAAGCGCTCCTTCAGTTCTTAAAGAAGGCGTTTCTAAAGAAGAAGGCGAAGAACTTAAGAAAAAACTTGAAGAAGCTGGTGCTACAGTTACACTTAAGTAATCTTAAGGGGAGTCGATTTTTTTATAATCGGCTCCAAAAAATGGCTGGTGGCCCTTGGGTCATCAGCCTTTTTGCGTTACAATAATCGGCTCGATTTTTGTTTGCATGATATAAAAATCATACAAATTAAAAATAATTTATAAAACCAAACGCTTACCAATATTTTTCAGTAAAAAATATTGTTAAGCGTTTTAATACCACTAAAAATTGCAGCATTTGTGAAAGTGGTGGCCATATCGGCCTGCGTAATTCCTTCTAAGTTCGTTCTGCAGGCGGACTTAGTTTACTTTCCGAGGACTCCAGATGGCATACTCATATACCGAAAAGAAACGGATCCGTAAGAATTTTGGTAAATTGCCCAAGGTAATGGATGTTCCGTACTTGCTCGCGATTCAAGTCGACTCGTACCGAACTTTCCTTCAAGACGGCAAAACTCCAAAAAACCGCGAAGATATCGGTCTCCAAGCCGCATTTCGTTCAGTTTTTCCTATTGAAAGTTATTCTGGCAATGCTGCTTTAGAATTTGTTGAGTATAGTCTTGGTAAGCCTGAATTTGATGTGCGCGAATGTATTCTTCGTGGCTCAACTTATGCGGCGCCAATGCGTGTAAAAATTCGTCTGATCATTAAAGATCGCGAAACTAAAACAATCAAAGATGTGCGTGAGCAAGAAGTCTACATGGGTGAAATGCCACTTATGACAGACAACGGTACCTTTGTGATCAATGGTACTGAGCGTGTAATCGTATCTCAATTACACCGTTCACCAGGTGTATTCTTTGATCACGATAAAGGCAAAACTCACTCTAGTGGTAAAGTTCTTTATTCTGCTCGTATCATTCCTTACCGTGGTTCATGGTTAGACTTTGAATTCGATGCAAAAGATCTTGTATATGTTCGTATTGACCGTCGTCGTAAATTACTTGCGACTGTTGTGCTTCGTGCCTTGGGTTATAACAACGAACAAATCCTAGACATGTTCTACGAAAAAGTACCTGTATATCTTGATATGGGTAGCTATCAAATTGACTTGGTTCCAGAACGTCTACGTGGCGAAATGGCACAGTTTGATATCGTGGGTACAGACGGTAAGACAATTGTTGAACAAGGTAAACGTATTAACGCGCGCCATGTTCGTCAAATGGAAGCAGCAGGTCTTGAAAAACTTTCTGTTCCTGATGAATACCTATATGAACGTATTGTTGCTGAAGATGTAACATTACGTGATGGCGAAGTAATTGCTGCAAATACAGTACTAAGCCATGAAATTATGGTGAAATTGGCTGAAGGCGGCGTTAAACAATTCAACGTACTTTATACCAATGACATCGACCGTGGCCCATTCATTGCGGACTCTTTACGTGCAGATACTACAACTGGTCGTGAAGAAGCACTTGTAGAAATCTACAAAGTGATGCGTCCGGGTGAGCCACCAACAAAAGAAGCTGCTGAAAACTTATTCAACAATTTATTCTTCTCTTCTGAACGTTATGACTTATCACCAGTAGGTCGTATGAAGTTCAACCGTCGTTTGGGTCGTCCTTACGAAGTGGGTACGGATCAGAAGTCTCGTGAAGTTGAAGGCATTCTTTCGAACGAAGACATCACTGATGTATTGAAAACATTAGTTGAAATCCGTAACGGTAAAGGTGAAGTCGACGATATCGATCACTTGGGTAACCGTCGTGTTCGTTCTGTTGGTGAAATGACAGAAAACCAATTCCGTGTTGGTCTAGTTCGTGTTGAACGTGCTGTTAAAGAACGTTTATCTCAAGCTGAAACTGATAACTTGTCTCCGCAAGATTTAATCAATGCGAAACCAGTTGCTGCTGCAATCAAAGAATTCTTTGGTTCAAGCCAGTTGTCTCAGTTCATGGACCAAAACAACCCGTTGTCTGAAATTACACACAAACGTCGTGTATCAGCATTGGGCCCAGGTGGTTTGACTCGTGAACGTGCGGGCTTCGAAGTACGTGACGTACATCAAACTCACTACGGTCGTGTATGTCCAATCGAGACTCCTGAAGGTCCAAACATTGGTTTGATCAACTCACTTTCTGTTTATGCGAAATGTAATAACTTCGGTTTCTTGGAAACTCCATACCGTAAAGTTGTTGATGGTCGTGTAACGGATGACGTTGAATACCTTTCTGCGATTGAAGAAGTAGGTACTGTGATTGCACAGGCCGATTCTGGTATCGATAAAGACGGTAACTTAACTGAAGAATTCGTATCTGTACGTCACCAAGGTGAATTCGTACGTATTCCACCAGAAAAAGTAACGCATATGGATGTATCTGCTCAGCAGGTTGTATCTGTAGCGGCATCACTTATTCCGTTCCTTGAACACGATGATGCCAACCGTGCATTGATGGGTTCAAACATGCAGCGTCAGGCTGTTCCTACATTACGTGCTGACAAACCGCTTGTTGGTACAGGTATGGAAGCAAACGTAGCGCATGACTCGGGTGTGTGTGTACTTGCGAAACGTGGTGGTCGTATTGAATTCGTTGATGCTTCTCGTGTCGTTATTCGTGTAAACGAAGAAGAGATGGTGGCAGGCGAAGCAGGTGTAGATATCTACAACCTGATCAAATACACACGTTCGAACCAAAATACATGTATCAACCAAAACGTTGTTGTACGTTTAGGTGATAAAGTTGCACGTGGTGACGTTCTTGCTGATGGTCCATCAACAGATGGCGGTGAATTGGCATTGGGTCAAAACATGCGTGTAGCGTTCATGACTTGGAACGGTTACAACTACGAAGACTCGATCTTACTATCAGAGCGTGTACTTCAAGAAGATCGTTTAACGTCTATCCACATCCAAGAGCTTTCATGTGTTGCACGTGATACCAAATTGGGTGCTGAAGAAATTACAGCGGATATCCCGAACGTGGGTGAAGCTGCACTTTCTAAATTGGATGAATCAGGTATCGTTTATATCGGTGCTGAAGTAACTGCTGGTGACATTCTTGTAGGTAAAGTAACGCCTAAAGGTGAAACTCAGTTAACTCCGGAAGAAAAATTGCTTCGCGCAATCTTCGGTGAAAAAGCGGCTGACGTAAAAGACTCTTCATTACGTGTATCTTCATCTGTGAAAGGTACTGTAATTGACGTTCAAGTATTTACACGTGACGGTCTTGAAAAAGACGAACGTGCTCAAGCAATTGAGAAAGCACAACTTGATGCTTACCGTAAAGACTTGAAAGAAGAATACAAAATCTTCGAAGAAGCGGCTCGTGAACGTATTGTTCGTCTATTGAAAGGTCAAGAATCTAACGGTGGCGGTACAACTAAACGCGGTGACAAATTAACTGAAGAGTTATTGTCTGGTCTTGAGTTGGTTGATCTTATTGAAATCCAACCAGTCGACGAAGCGATTGCTGAACGTTTAACTCAAATTCAAGTGTTCTTGAAAGAGAAGAGCCTTGAAATTGACGAGAAATTTGCAGAGAAAAAACGCAAACTTTCTACAGGCGATGAACTGACAACTGGCGTATTGAAAGTTGTTAAAGTTTACTTGGCTGTAAAACGTCGCATCCAACCGGGTGATAAAATGGCGGGTCGTCACGGTAACAAAGGTGTTGTATCTAACATCTTACCTGTAGAAGACATGCCACACGATGCAAACGGTGTTCCAGTTGATGTTGTACTTAACCCACTGGGTGTGCCATCACGTATGAACGTGGGTCAGATTCTTGAAACTCACTTGGGTATGGCGGCTAAAGGTCTTGGCGATCAAATCGACAAGATGATGAAAGAGCAGCGTACTGTACTTGAGCTTCGTGATTTCTTAGACAAGATTTATAACAAAGTTGGTGGCGAACAAGAAGATCTTGATAGCTTGACTGATGAAGAAATCTTGGTGCTTTCAGGTAACTTGCGTAAAGGTGTTCCTTTAGCAACACCAGTATTTGATGGTGCTGAAGAATCACAAATCAAAGAATTGTTAGAACTTGGTGGCATTTCACGTACTGGTCAAACAGTATTGTATGATGGTCGTACAGGTGAACGTTTTGACCGTCCTGTAACTGTAGGTTACATGTACATGTTGAAACTGAACCACTTGGTAGACGACAAGATGCATGCGCGTTCTACTGGTTCTTACTCTCTAGTAACTCAACAGCCGCTTGGTGGTAAAGCACAATTCGGTGGTCAGCGTTTCGGTGAGATGGAAGTATGGGCACTCGAAGCTTACGGTGCAGCATACACACTTCAAGAAATGCTTACTGTGAAGTCGGATGACGTTGAAGGTCGTACCCGTATCTATAAGAACATTGTAGATGGTAACCATTACATGGACCCAGGTATGCCTGAATCGTTCAACGTATTGACCAAAGAGATCCGTTCTTTAGGTATCAACATTGAACTGAAAAATGGTGACTAATTAGCTCCATTGAATCTCCCTTGCGAAGCAGTGCTTCTCACCTCTTTAATCAAGAGGGGCAAGGGGGATTTCTCAGTTAAAAAACAATATTTGTGACCCAGTTGTGAAGTGAAAATCTCCACAACACACGGAGAAAAAAATTGAAAGACTTGCTCGATATCATGCGCAAAAAGACGGATTCAGACGGTCATGCTCCTGTAGAGTTTGATCGCATCCGTATTGGTCTTGCGTCACCAGAAATGATTAAGTCGTGGTCTCATGGTGAAGTTAAAAAGCCTGAAACCATTAACTACCGTACGTTCAAACCTGAACGTGATGGTTTATTCTGTGCCAAAATCTTTGGTCCAGTAAAAGATTACGAATGCTTGTGTGGTAAATACAAGCGTATGAAATACAAGGGCGTCATTTGTGAAAAATGTGGCGTTGAAGTAACAACTGCAAAAGTACGTCGTGAGCGTATGGGTCATATTGACCTTGCTTCTCCAGTTGCGCATATTTGGTTCTTAAAATCACTTCCTAGCCGTATTGGTCTGCTTTTAGACATGACTTTACGTGATATCGAACGTGTATTGTATTTCGAATCATACGTTGTAACTGACCCAGGTATGACTCCACTTGAGAAATACCAACTTCTAAACGATGAAGAATACTTCACGGCTTTAGAAGAACACGGTGATGAATTCACTGCGAAAATGGGTGCAGAAGCAGTTCAAGATTTGTTGAAAGACATCGATCTTGAAGCTGAAATTTCACGTCTTCGTGAAGAAATTCCAAATACAACTTCAGAAACGAAGCTTAAAAAAGCCTCTAAACGTCTGAAATTGATGGAAGCGTTCAAAGAGTCGAACAACAAGCCAGAATGGATGGTGATGAATGTACTTCCAGTACTTCCACCTGATCTTCGTCCGTTGGTTCCTCTAGAAGGTGGTCGTTTTGCGACTTCTGACTTGAACGATCTTTACCGTCGTGTAATCAACCGTAACAACCGTTTAAAGCGTCTTCTAGACCTTGCAGCACCAGACATTATCGTACGTAACGAAAAACGTATGTTACAAGAGTCTGTAGATGCATTGCTTGATAACGGTCGTCGTGGTCGCGCAATTACCGGTTCGAACAAACGTCCTCTTAAATCTTTGGCAGACATGATCAAAGGTAAACAAGGTCGTTTCCGTCAAAACTTATTGGGTAAACGTGTCGATTACTCTGGTCGTTCGGTAATTACTGTAGGTCCAACTTTACGTCTGCACCAATGTGGTCTTCCGAAAAAAATGGCGCTTGAATTATTCAAACCATTCATTTTCGCGAAACTACAAGCGTCTGGCCAAGCGACAACCATTAAAGCTGCGAAAAAAATGGTTGAGCGTGAAACTCCAGAAGTTTGGGATGTACTTGCTCACGTAATTCGTCAACATCCAGTGATGTTGAACCGTGCGCCTACACTTCACCGTTTGGGTCTTCAAGCATTTGAACCAACCCTGATTGAAGGTAAAGCAATCCGTCTTCATCCGTTAGTTTGTGCGGCATTTAACGCCGACTTCGACGGTGACCAAATGGCGGTACACGTACCATTAACACTTGAAGCTCAGTTAGAAGCTCGTGCGTTAATGATGTCAACAAACAACATTCTTTCTCCTGCGAACGGTGAGCCAATCATCGTACCTTCTCAGGACGTTGTCTTAGGCTTGTACTACATCACTCGTGATGCGATCAATGCCAAAGGTGAAGGCATGGTGTTTGCGGATACTGACGAAGTAAACCGTGCACTTGCAACAGGTCAAGTTGATTTACACGCTCGCGTAAAAGCACGTGTACACCAAACTGTCATTGACGAAAATGGTAACCGTGAACAACAAACCATTGTTGTAGACACAACTCCAGGTCGTTGTTTACTTTGGGAAGTTGTACCTGAAGGTATGGATTTCCAACAAATCAACGTTGAGATGACGAAAAAGAACATCTCTAAATTGATCAACTCTTGCTACCGTAAATTAGGTCTTAAAGATACTGTTATCTTCGCTGACCAATTGATGTACTTGGGCTTCCGTCAAGCGACTCACTCAGGTGTGTCTGTTGGTATGGAAGACATGTTGATTCCGCCACAAAAACAAGCAATTATCGAAAAAGCTGAAGTTGAAGTTCGTGAAATTGAACAACAATTCGAGCAAGGTTTCGTAACTGCCGGCGAACGTTATAACAAAGTTGTCGATATTTGGGCGCGTACAAACGACCAAGTAGCGAAAGCGATGATGGACAACTTGTCTTTCACAACTGTTAAAAACAAACAGGGTGAAGACGAGAAACAAAAATCATTCAACTCGATCTACATGATGTCTGACTCAGGTGCCCGTGGTTCGGCAGCTCAGATTCGTCAGTTAGCGGGTATGCGTGGTTTGATGGCGAAACCAGATGGTTCGATCATTGAAACACCAATTAAAGCGAACTTCCGTGAAGGTTTGACCGTACTTCAGTACTTCATTTCAACACACGGTGCACGTAAAGGTTTGGCCGATACTGCATTGAAAACTGCGAACTCAGGTTACTTGACTCGTCGTTTGGTTGACGTTGCACAAGACTTGGTAATTACTGAGCCAGATTGTGGTACTTTCGACGGTCTTGTAATGACTCCGTTCATTCAAGGTGGCGATGTCATCGAGAACTTAGGTACTCGAGTATTGGGTCGTGTACTTGCTGAAGATGCGAAGAAACCAGGTTCGGATGATGTGATTCTCCCACGTAATACTTTAATCGACGAAAAACTTGCAAACTACTTAGAAGAGCAAGGTGTCGATGAAGTGAAAGTACGTTCAGTTGTAAACTGTGAATCTACTTTCGGTGTATGTGCGAAATGTTACGGTCGTGACCTTGCTCGCGGTCACTTGGTGAATCCAGGTGAATCTGTGGGTGTAATGGCTGCTCAATCAATTGGTGAGCCAGGTACACAGTTAACAATGCGTACGTTCCACGTAGGTGGTGCTGCGAGCCGAACTTCTGCTGCTAACAGCGTACAAGTTCGTAACAAAGGTACAGTACGTTTCCACAATGTGAAAACAGTACAACACGCTAAAGGTCACTTGGTATCAACTTCACGTTCAGGTGAAATCGGTATCGCAGATGACATCGGTCGTGAACGCGAACGTTACAAAATTCCATACGGTGCTTCAATCATCATTAAAGATGGCGAAGCTGTGGAAGCTGGCGGTATCGTAGCGACTTGGGATCCGCATACACATCCACTTGTTACCGAAGTTGCAGGTAAAGTGCGTTTCAGCCAAATCGCTGATGGCGTAACTGTGACATCGAAAACTGATGATGCAACAGGTATGACGACTATTGAGGTACTTCCAGTAACTTCACGTCCAGCATCTGGTAAAGATATGCGTCCAGCTGTTGTATTGGATACAACAGATGGCGGCGAACAGTTCTACTTCCTACCACAAAACACGATTCTGACTGTGCGCGATGGCGAAACAATTGGTGTCGGTGATGTTATTGGTCGTGTGCCACAAGAATCTTCACGTACTCGTGATATTACCGGTGGTCTTCCACGCGTAGCTGACTTGTTCGAAGCACGTAAACCGAAAGAACACGCGATCCTTGCTGAAATTTCAGGTATCGTAAGCTTCGGTAAAGAGACCAAAGGTAAGAACCGTCTTGTGATTACTCCGGATGATGGCTCTGAAATTTACGAAGAGCTAATTCCGAAATGGCGTACGATTAACGTGTTCGAAGGCGAACATGTAAACCGTGGTGAAACCATTTCTGATGGTCCGCAAAATCCACACGACATCTTACGTTTGAAAGGCGAAGTTGCACTGACAAATTACATCGTGAACGAAGTTCAGGACGTATACCGTCTGCAAGGTGTAAAAATCAACGACAAGCACATTGAAGTGATCGTACGTCAAATGCTTCGTAAAGTTGAAATCACTGACGGTGGTGATACAAGCTTCATCAAAGGCGAGCAAGTGGAATACATCCGCGTTGTTCAAGAAAACCAAGCTGTGGCAGCTCAGAACAAGTTCCCAGCGAAGTTTGAACGTCAATTGATGGGTATTACCAAAGCGTCGCTTTCTACTGACTCGTTCATTTCTGCTGCATCGTTCCAGGAAACAACTCGTGTGTTAACTGAAGCTGCTGTAACAGGTAAAGAAGATGAATTACGTGGTCTGAAAGAAAACGTGGTTGTAGGCCGTCTGATCCCAGCGGGTACAGGTTTGGCATACCACTTAGAACGTCGTCGTCAAGAGTCTGAAGCTGCAGAGCTTGAGCTTCACAATGACTTCTCTGATGTAGATCAAGCGTTAAGCCAAGCATTTAGCGATGAATTTAACGGTCTTTAATTAGCCCTTAAATCATTCCAAAAAAGCCACCTTCGGGTGGCTTTTTTTATGTGGATGAATTGAAAATTAAAGCTTTCCTAATATTGAAATATTTCCTATAGTAAAAATAGAACATAACAAATCTCTTGATTTTTAAACTTAAACATAACGGGGTCTTTTGATGAAATTCACACAGCAATTATTCGCAGTTTCTGCATTATTCAGCTCATTGACAGCGATTGCTGCACCTATGCCCAATTCGATTGTGGTAGAAGATAAAGCTGTAGTTCCAGTACTAAAAACAGAAGTGATTCGCCGTGTTGCAGGTCAAGAACCTGTACGCCAAGTAACTGCAACAGTGTTAGAAATGACCAATAAAGGTCAGGATATCGTGGCACGTGAAATTGAACTTTCAGATCACCAAAGTGATTTTTCTGAAAAGAAATTATCGATTCCAGTAGTACAACGTGGTGGTGTCATCATCCCGACTTCTAAAATTGAAACCAAGACTACGGTGAAGCAGGACGGTCAGATTATTCGTCAAAACACCAATATTGATGCAGAAGGTGTAGAGTTTAAGAAAGGGCAGGAACCGATTAAACGCACGCTAAAACTAGATCAGGTAACAGATCCAGAAAGCAAAGCCAAACTCTCTCATGCTGTGCTGACTGAAAATGGTGAAACAACAAAAGATTTGATGATTTTGGATGAAAACCCTGAGTGATTCGTAAGCGATTAGGCGTGGTTTTTACAAAATGCAGCATTTATGCTCCAAGCCGTAACAAGCTATGTTTAATTGTTTCATACAATGGTTTTAGAATCATAGGTATTGAAGAAGACAAGGAACATCACAATGAAAAAAGTAATGAGCGTATGCGCAGTCGCGATGATGTCGACCCTAATGCTTGCTGGTTGTGAAAGCATGTCGCCCAATGAACAGCGTATTGGTGCTGCAGCTTTAGGTGGTGCCATTGGTGGTGGTGTGGGTAATAATGTCGGTGGTGGTGTAGGTGCAGCCGTTGGTGGTGGCGCTGGTGCAGCTGTCGGTAGTAAAACTCAAAATGGTTCAAACCGAAATGCTACATATAGTGGTGTAGGTGGTGCGATTGGTTCTGCAGTCGGTAAAAGTATCTTTGGTGGTAACACCGGTGCTGCGATTGGTGGTGCAATCGGTGGTGGTGCAGGTGCTGCAATTGAGCAAAATCGCTAATCCAATCCGATAAAATTGAATGAAAAGGCGCTTAAAGATAAGCGCCTTTTTTTATTTGCGGGGACGGGGTTGCTTGCGACGAATGTATAGGGTTTTTTGAACTTCAGCGATACGTAAGCCTGCTTCATCAAAAATATTTAAACTATAGTTCCGTAGCACAGGTACGTGGTTATCTGCTAAGTTTTTAATATGGTTGATTTCATTTGGGTCGAGCTGGATATCAGCGTATACCGTTCCACGCCCGGGGGATAAAAATTGGATATTTGCGGCTTTATCCCACACGATATAACGTGAGCCAAGGTGATGCATCAAAATCAACATATAAAATGGGTCAACCATTGAATAAAGACTACCGCCAAAATGTACACCGACGATATTTTGATTTTTACGAGTTAATGGCATTTTGACGCAAATGTGATAATTGGCGAGATCAATTTTATCAATCGAAATGCCAGCACCTTTATAAGGGGCATAATGATTGAGTAAGAATTTAGAGACAATAGGCATTGTCATTATTTTCTGGATTATGCTCATACTGGGTCAATTTTTTTTTATGCTGAACTTTGCATACTAAATGAGTTTCAAAACTGTGGCATTGATCACATTACCCATGTTCACAAATAAAACGTCAATTCGATGGAATCGATAAAAGGACTAGAAGAATGCAACCACTAAATACGCAATGGGTGAATACCACAGATCAACAACGGCTCTATGTAAAGACATGGGGTGATGAAACCAAGCCCGCTTTGGTTTTGGTTCATGGTTATCCTGATAATCAGGAAGTATGGGAACCGGTTATTGAACATCTTGGTTCTGAATTTTATATTGTGAGCTATGACGTGCGAGGTGCAGGGCAGTCATCTGTGCCCCGTAAAGTACGAGATTACCGTTTAGAACAACTTTCACTTGATTTAGATAGTGTGACGCAAGCGGTATTAGGCGAGCGTAGTTTTCATTTGGCCGCGCATGATTGGGGCTCTATCCAATCTTGGGAATCGGTGACTGAGCCAAAATTTCGCTCACGTATTTTGTCTTATTCAACTATTTCTGGGCCATGTTTGGATCATGCGGCATTTTTGCTCAGAAATAGCTTTAAGCATCAGCAGAAAAAATTACTCAAATTATTAAGTAAGTCATGGTACATCGGGGTATTCCAATTACCATTTTTGGCACCGACCGCGTGGCATTTTTTGAATGCTGAACGTTGGGGAAAAATTGTGAATGATTTAGAACGTACTCAAGAATTGCCTTTGAATCATAATATTCAGCATGATGGTAAACACGGTATTGCGCTTTACCGTGCTAATTTTATTCCCCGCTTAACTCAGCCTAGACAACGTCATGCGGTCTGTCCTGTACAAGCGATTGTGTTGAAACATGATAATTTTGTCAGTCCAGACTACATTAAAGAATTACCTAAATGGGTTGAGGATTTATCGGTGGTTGAAGTCAATGCCAATCATTGGGCTGTGCTGAGCCAACCCGAAAAAATTGCAGGTTACATCGCTCAATTTGCGCAATCACAGCAGCTTTAAGTAAATCTTTCAATAGTGTCAGTTTCATCGATAGGGGGCTAAATAGCGAGCAAATTCTGATAAAATATGGTTTTTTGTCAGACTCCCTTTTTTCTTATGTTTGCTATTCTTGCCGCAATTACAGTCATGTTTGGACTGTCGCTGGCACGCGTGCCTGTTGTATTTGCACTGATCATTGGTGCAGTAATAGGTGGCTTGTTAGCTGGCCTTGGTATTCATGGCACCATCGAAGCGTTTAATAGTGGCTTAGGCAACGGTGCTCAAATCGCACTTGCTTATGGCGTGTTGGGGGCATTTGCTTTGGCACTTGCGCGTTCAGGTTTGCCTGATTTACTGGCTTATCAACTCATTACCAAACTCAAAGGTAACAGTAATGTGAAAGCCCAGAATCGCGTGAAATACGTAATTTTCGCTACTATCGCTTTAGCCGCCGTATGTTCACAAAACGTGATTCCAGTGCACATTGCGTTTATTCCAGTATTAATTCCACCATTACTCAGTGTATTTAATCATTTAAAACTTGACCGTCGTTTGATTGCTTGTGTTCTGACTTTTGGTCTTGTGGCGACTTATATGCTGGTACCTTTTGGTTTTGGTGCTATTTTCCTTAATGATATTTTAGGTCAAAACATCAATACCTTTGGTAAGCCATACGGTTTCAACATCAGCTATGATCAAATTCCAACTGCTATGGCAATTCCAGTATTTGGGATGTTTGTTGGCTTATTAATTGCTGTTTTTTATAGCTACCGTAAACCACGAGAGTATGCTGACGTTCAGGTTAAGGAATCACAGCACACCATCTCATCTGATGTAAAAGCAGATGAAAATGGTAAACCACAAGTCGCTAAATTTACTTTGATCATGGCTGCGGTAGCAGTAGTTGCTACGCTTTCTGTTCAAGTCATATCTGAGTCGATGATTTTGGCCGGTCTGGTTGGTGTTGCGATCTTAAGCTGTGCAGGTATTTTTAAGTGGAAAGAAGCCGATGATGTCATTATCAGTGGTATGCGCATGATGGCACTGGTTGGTTTCATTATGATTTCTGCGCAAGGCTTTGCATCTGTGATTGAGGCTACGAATCAAGTACCAATACTGGTACAAGCTTCGGTTGAATGGATTGGAAACAGCCAAGGTTTAGCGGCATTTTGGATGTTATTAATTGGGCTATTAATTACCTTAGGTATTGGTTCTTCATTCTCAACAATCCCAATTTTGGCCATTATTTATGTACCACTTTGTATTCAATTTGGTTTTAGCCCAGCGGCAACGATTGCAATTATTGGTACAGCAGCAGCTTTGGGAGATGCAGGTTCTCCAGCATCAGACTCAACTTTAGGGCCAACATCAGGTCTTAATATGGATGGTCAGCATGACCACATGAAAGATAGTGTGGTACCGACCTTCATTCACTACAATATTCCATTAATGATCTTTGGTTGGATTGCCGCAATGGTACTCTAAAAAATTTTCAAAGATAAATAAAAAGGCGATTATATAATCGCCTTTTTTGTTATTTAATCCTGAGGATTTTGGTTGGATTAAAATAATTCATTTTATTAATTCTGATTAAAAAGGTTGGTATATTATGAATAATAAATTAATTATAATGGTGAAAATATAAAACCAAGCATTGTGCTATGATTAAAATAAATATTTTTAATTAATAATGACTTATATAATAATGTAAAAATTTATAAAATAATAATGTTGCATAATTTTAATACTAATGTTTAATATTAATTATTCATTCTAGAAGGTTGCTTTAAAATGTTAAAACAAGCTGCTCTTATTGCATTATTGGGTATGTCTGCATCAGCTATGGCTGGTCAATGGCAAGTGAAAGTTGGTGGTTCTGTGGTAGCCCCTACTTCCGACACAAGTATTTTAAACGGCGCAGTAAATGTTGAAGCAGATCATGAATATGCATTTACACCATCAATTGAATATTTCTTTAATGACAACATTTCAGCTGAATTACTTTTGGCAACGCCAATAAGTCATGATGTAAATGTTACAGGTGCTGTAGATGCTGGTGTGAAGGTTAAACATTTGCCACCTACAATTACTGCAAAATATAACTTTAAAAATTCAACACGTTTCACACCGTATATTGGTGTAGGTGGTACAGCATTTGTTGCGTGGGATGAAAAAGCAAGTGGTGATTTAGCTGGTGCTAAAGTAAAAGTAAAAGAAGACTTTGGTTTTGCTGGTCAAGTCGGTTTTAACTACCAGCCAGCCGATGCAAAAAACTGGGGTGTTTTCTTTGATGCACGCTATGCTCAGATTAGCCCAGAAGTGGAAATTACAGGTGTACCTAAATTTGATTTAGATATCGATCCTATGGTGTATACAATTGGTTATAGCTACAAATTCTAAGCTGTAACTGATCTTAAAACCCTGCCATTAGGCAGGGTTTTTTATGCAGCATATTCCATTCATCAGTTGATCGAATTGAACAAATAGGCAATAGAAAATTAAGGTGGAACTGTTAGAGTCAAAATAAATCAGCAAGTTGGAAGAAGAGAAAAGACGATGAAAAAAATTATTCAGGGTATGCTGGTCTTGGGCAGTGCTTATTTTATTTCGACAAGTTATGCCGCAAGTTTTGATTGTAAAAAGGCGAAAACCATTACCGAACATGCGGTTTGTGATAACCGGAGTATTAATGATGCCGATGTCAAAATGGCCACGACCTATACGATTATTCGTCATTTGGTTCCCATGGGGACACGTGGTGCAATTCAAGATCAACAAATTAAATGGCTACAACTACGCGATCAGTGCCGTGACAATGTCAGTTGTTTAAGTGATGTATATAAAATGCGGCAGCAAAAACTGGATCTCTACATGGACCGCGTTTATAAACAAGGACCTTTTTAAACCTTAAAATTTAGTGCGATAGAATAAAAATTTTCCATTCACACTATTGAAAAATAGTGAAGTCCCTCCATTCATATAGGCAATTGATAATTTTACTTAGTATGAACGGAGAGACTGATGAGCGAACAACAATCTCAAAAACACAGCTTCCAAGCGGAAGTGGCTCAGTTACTGCATTTAGTAACACATTCTTTATATTCAAATCCTGAAATTTTCCTTCGTGAGTTAGTATCAAACGCATCTGATGCCTGCGATAAATTACGTTTTGAAGGCATTAAACATCCTGAATATTATGAAAATGATCCAGATTTACATGTGCGTATTCATTTAAATAAAGAGCAGAAGACAATTACCATTTCGGATAATGGTATTGGTATGACACAACAAGAAGCGATTGATCATTTGGGTACGATTGCTAAGTCTGGCACTAAAGATTTTATGTCGAAGCTTACGGGTGATCAAAAGTCAGATGCACAATTGATTGGTCAATTTGGTGTGGGCTTCTATTCAGGTTTTATTGTTGCTGAAAAAATTACAGTGGAATCACGTCGTGCTGGGGTAAATGCCGCTGAAGGGGTACGTTGGGTTAGTAATGGTACAGGTGAGTTTGATGTAGAGCCAATTGATAAGGCTTCACGTGGAACCGACATCATTTTGTATTTACGCGAGGATGCTTTAGATTATTTAGATCGTTACAAAGTTAAGCAGATTATTAATAAATACTCTGATCATATTAGTTTGCCAATTGAGATGCAGAAAGAAGTTTGGCAACAAGAGGAAGCTGCCGAAGGCGAAGAAGCAAAACCTGGTCAATATGTACTGACGGATGAATGGGAAGCGATTAACTCAGCAAGTGCATTATGGACGCGTAATAAAAATGAGATCAGTGAAGAACAATATACTGAGTTTTATAAAAACCTGAGCCATGATTTTGAAGCCCCGCTTGCGTGGACACACAACCGTGTAGAGGGAAGTACGGAATATACACAGTTACTTTATATTCCATCTCGCGCACCAAGCAATATTTTCACACGTGAAGCTAAAGCAGGAATTAAGCTGTATGTGAAACGTGTATTTATCATGGATGATGCGGATAATTTGATTCCTAATTATTTACGTTTTGTTCAAGGTGTGGTGGATAGCGCAGACTTACCACTTAATGTAAGCCGTGAATTATTACAAGAAAGTCGCGACGTTAAAACGATTCGTGAAGGTAACGCCCGCCGTATTTTAACGGTGCTAGATGGTTTGGCGAAATCTGAAGATGTTGCTGATCAAGAGAAGTTTGCAAAATTCTACGCTGAGTTTGGTTCAGTCTTAAAAGAAGGCTTAGGCGAAGACATAGCGAATCGTGAGCGTATTCTAAAATTATTACGCTTTGCTTCGTCAAATAATGATGAAGTGAAAACATCATTTGCAGACTATAAAGCCAATATGAAAGAAGGCCAAAAGGCAATTTACTATGTGACTGCTGATAGTTTAAATGCTGCGAAAAACTCACCACAACTTGAATTGTTCAAGAAAAAAGGTATCGAAGTGCTGCTCATGACTGAACGAGTGGATGAGTGGGCGATGGAATTTGTTTTTGAGTTTGATGGAACACCATTACAGAATGTATCGAAAGGTGCAGTTGATTTGGGTGATCTACAAGATGCTGAAGAGAAGAAAGCACTTGAGGAAGCTGCTGAGCAGTTTAAACCTGTTGTTGAAAAACTGTCGGATGCGTTAAAAGATAAGACCTCTGAAGTGCGTGTAACAACACGTTTAGTGGACTCTCCTGCGTGTTTGGTGGTGGCTGAGGGTGAGTTATCACCGCAACTGGTCCGTATGCTAAAACAAGCAGGACAAGCGGTTCCCGAGTCAAAACCAGTCTTGGAAATCAATCCATCCCATCCGTTGGTACAAAAATTAGAAAGTTCGGTGCAGTTTGATGACTTAGCAAATGTTATTTTTGATCAGGCGTTGATTGCTGAAGGCAGTTTACCCGAAGATCCTGCCCAATACATTAAACGGATTAACAGCTTATTGCTGAAGTAACGGTAGATATGAAATGAACCTCCTTCGGGAGGTTTTTTATTTGGTTTTTCGATAGAGCACATGAATAAAAACGTCCATGTTTTAATCTTTTAAATAGATTAAAAATAAATAATTAATCTATAATAACGATCATTAAGTATTGGGAATCTTAAGATGAAAATTTTAGTGATCGCTGCAATGGGCTCGCTGCTCTCTATGGGTCTCATGCAATCTGCTCAGGCAGATAGCGCTAAGCAAAAAATGGTGCGTAATGACCGTGTGCAGGTTTCAAAACAAATCGCACAATATGATATTAATCCTTTTGTAGATAGTCGCCGTGTGATACGAAATGATCGTGTTCAGTATAGTTTTCCTAAAGTGAAAAAAGTCGCTGAAAAACAGCCGAGTATTGTACGTAATGATCGTGTACGTGTGATTAAGAAAAATTGAAGCTGAGTTATTTAAAAAAAACCCATCCTGTCGAGATGGGCTTTTTATTCGCTGTGAAATAGCGGGTTCTAGAACAAGGCTTCAAGGCGCACTAAGGCGCCCACAAAGTGGCTTTTATCGTCACGATGGTTGTTGAGGTAGTTGAGATCACCTTGGATATAAAACCATTCGCGCAGAAAGGGCTGTCGCCATGATACATAGGGTCCCCAACTGTTTAAACGCAGTTGATCGTTATTGTAAAAACCACCTGTATATAGGCCGTAGTTGAATCGGTTACCTTTAAAAAATTGGTGTTGGCGGTAACTGAAGTTATCCCATTTCAGATCATCATCCTGTGCATCTGCATAGGTCAGGTTGAATTGGTTTGAGATAAAGGGTTGGCCTGGACGAGCATGGGTTAATTCTAAATTAGTTCTTAGATAATTTTCACTATCGATACCATAACGATAAATTTGTTCGGCTAAAAAACTGTAATCATTGTCGAGTTGCCATTTTTTAGCTGCTTTTAAGCGGACATATAGGTCATCACCAGAACGTAAACCGAGATCAACGTCAGTTTCGAAGGGCAGTCGATCTGAAATTTCTGACCAACGTAACGCGAGCGAACTGTTATCTTCACGGGTTTGCTTATTGTCATAATTTTTATCACTACGCCCCGCAGGGTTTTCATTGGTAATCGCGGCATTATTTTCAAGCTCATTATCCAAAGAGTCATCACCAAACACGACGCTTAACTTTTTCTCCAAGGTCGGGAGTCTAATTTTTCCTCGTATACGTGGCTTAATTTCGTAACCGTCATGCTTATCCCAACTGTTATCTAAAATGACCCGTAGGGTTGCATTGGCAGGCTTTTCTGGCTCACTTTGCCCAAACCAGTTATCCATGCGAACGGCAGTTCGATCTGCCCAATTTCGGACTTTCTTCTGTTGTCGATCGGTCCAGCTATTATTTTCCGTTTGTTCTGTTGTCGGAACAATGGGGTGATCTGATTGTTCAGGTAAGAAGGTCGGTGTTGTATCAATCCAACGTGGAATTTGATCTAAAAAATCATAGGTCTTTGGCATGATATACGGTGAACTTTGCTCGGTTGCAGGCACATCCTGCGAATGTTCACCCTCAGTTTCATTGACGACAGCATCAGTTTCATTGGCCCAAGCAACTTGATACATCAAGCTCATTGATGCGGAAAAAAGCAAAGTCCGAATAAAGTACTGTTGTTTTTTATGCATATGTTTTGGCTCTATTTAATTATCATCTGAGTATCCTGCATCTGTAGTTTTGTTATTTTTATCGGATAAATGCAAGCCAAACTACAAAATAAATGCAATTAATCTTCGGTCATTTGCTTAAGTGCTTGATAAAGCGAAATCACATCAATGGGTTGAGGCAATTGTTGGATCACATTTTGGATGCTTTGCCAATTTAAACCTTGCTGTCGATGGAGGATCAAATAGGGAAGGGCTTGTTCAGTACGCGATAGAGTCAGGCGTTTTTGACCGTGGATTAAACGTATTTTTTGACGTTCTTGTAATAATAACAGCGGGGTATGTAGCGTCGGTTCAGGTTCATCAAAATGAATGAATTTTTGCGTATGAATTAACTGTGCCGGGATAAATGGATAATAGTCGTTTTGCGACCAAATCATTTCAGCATGCTGAGACTGTTGATAGAGCTGATCAGGTGCAGCACAGAGTTGCTCTAGATTGTCCCATGTCATGACTTTAATCGCAGCAAGTTCATGTTGATGTTGTTGGCAAAACAGCTGAGAGAGTCGAATGGCTTCCATTTGCGTTTGAGCACCAAACAACAAGAGATATTTGATGAAGCGACCTTCGGTATTGATTTGCTCTGCTAAATACAGTGGCTGGTTTTTCCAATCTGTACCATCTGTCGTATGCAATAGAACATCAAGTTGCGTTGTGAGTTCAGGCTGATCTATAAACTGCAATTCATACAAGGCCAATTGCGCATCGATGTTTTGCAGCGTTTGAACGCGAGCGGCATATTGAGCGATTTGAACCTGTTCAGGAAGTTCAACGCCTGCCATTGTCGAGTTGAGATGTTCCTCCGATGGCGCATGTGTTGGCTGCTCAATTAGAACAAGAGGAACGGTATCAGGTGCAGAAAGCTCCGGTTTATTTGTATTTGAGTTATCAAGCAACGTATCCGCTTCATTGATTTGCTTATCGCAATGATCTAGATCGACAGAACCGTCTTTATTTATCGCTTCAATTGGCAGTAGGTCGTCCACACTTGCGGCAACACAGCTTGGCGCTGTAATGATTTCATCCTTTAGGCGTAAGGTATGTAGACTTAGATCGGTATCACTGATTAAACATTTATATAGCTGTTGTTGTTCAATTAACCAATCATAGCATTCGTTAAAATTGCCCCATTCACTGAGTAAAGCCGTGCGCTGTTTGGCTGGAATCATCCACACTTGCCAACCTAATTCATGGTCATGCAGCAAGGCCCAACCCATCTCTGGATATTGATATAAAGCATTTTCAAGTGCAGCATCATGGTTAAAATAGCCACGAAATAACAATGAATATGGCGTTTGTTTGGAAAATTCAGTGGCAGCCATTTGTGGCTTAGTTAATGCACGATAACTTAATATTTGCTTTTGAAAAATCGGTTCATCGCATAAGGCAAAAATTTCATGAATCCGACGTTTAGAAAGCGCAGTTTCATAAAAACTCAAAGCACGATGTTCAAGTTGATGGGTCAGTACATGGATTTATTTTATTAATTGTACTTTGTCTTGTAAATTCATTTGTCCACTTCCTAAAGGACTTTTTGTGCTTTTTCTAAATATTTAGCCAATACAATATTGGTTGCAAGTTCTACTAATTTATATTCAGCCGAATTCGGGTTTCGATATGTATTGGCCAATTCAATCAGGTGCTCAATATCTATGACCTGCGGTGAAATTTTTCCTTGTATCAGTGCCTGAAGTTCTTGCATAGGACAATGTAAATTTAAAAATAAAGAAGTCGATTAGTTCATTTGATTATAGAGATTTCATTAAAAAAACATGGAAATAAATGTCAGCTTCTACAAATTAAGCGTTAAATATGACAATTAATGCGCATTTTGTTTAAAAATAATACCAAATCATTAGCTTAAAGATAGGTTTTGCAAAAGATATAGCGGTATGGTTTGATCAATTTTTTTGAAGTCATCATCAGCGATCGAGCGCTTTTAGATGTTCATTTTTAATGTTAAGTAAAGAATAAAGCCCAAAGTAAAGGCACATAAAATAAAAAACCGATGGTGGGAGCCATCGGTTTTTTATGGAAAAATCAGCTAAAAATTATGCTTTTTTTTCTGTGTTTGTTACAACTTTAGTTGTATCTGCAGCAGGTGCTTTGTTATCTGCATTGGCAGTTTCAGCAGTCACAGCTTTTTTTACTGGAAAATCTGGTACATAAACGATTTGTGCAGAAACAGTTGCAGAAAGCGCCATCACAGCAACAGCCATAGCATATTTGATTGCGTTCATTTGTGTATTCCTATCAATCATTAGTGACTCAAAAAATGAGTCAGGGAGAAAATTAATCACTTGAATTTATGTGAAAATAATATCAAAAAATAATCAATTAAAAATGATCGATTCGGCAACGCAAGATAAACGGTATGAATTAATATTTATATAAAACAATCTATTAGAGTTATTGCTCTAGAGCTTTTGGTGGCTGAGTGACAGCGTTGTATCACTCAGATAAAGATGAAAAATCTATGAATGTTTGGCACATTTCTTTTCATAGACTTTGCCTGCGATACCACCAATAATGGCACCGCTGATCGTGCCAAAAACGGGCAAAATACTGCCTGCAACAGCACCGATCGCAGCACCTTTGACGGTCGGAGAAAAACGCGAGAGAAAGCTATTCTTCCCTGTTTGCGACTCGTTGGCGGTTGCTTGAGGGGTTGTATTGGTAGATAGATCGGTTTCAGCAGAAGTTACTTGAGGTTCAATTGTCATGACATTACTCCCGAGCATGATCATTAGAAGAATGAAGCTTTTAGCCTAATCGGAAGCGACCGCAGCTTAAACAGAAAGCATGTAATAAATGATGGTCAGTTTGTAATCCCTCGAAGTGGAATTCACTCCTGTGTAAGACATGTAATATTTTGCTGTTTTGATGTTTAAAAAATAACCAAAATAAGCGACTTAATCATATGATGAAGATTCAAAATCATAACAATGAGGATAAATACAATGTCTGTTGCTAAAGTCGTTGAAGTAAATGCAAGTAGCACAAAAAGTTTTGAAGATGCAATTCAAACGGGAATTAATAAAGTCACTGAAACTGTGAAAAACGTTCAGGGTGCATGGATTAATGAACAAAAAGTCGTGGTGAAAGACAATAAAATTGCAGAATATCGAGTGAACTTAAAAATCAGCTTCTTGGTGGAATAAGTTTCATTTTATTGATGTTAAAAACTGATCATAAAAAATCCCCGAAGTTCGGGGATTTTTGTTTGAACACGCTGAATTATTTTTCAGGCGTTTCACAGCTTTCATCATTACATACAGGTGTAGGAGCAAGTTCAGGAAGTTCCGCAGCTTTGTCCATCACTTGTTTAAACACGTCTTTCGGTTGAGCGCCAGCTAATGCAATACGTTGCTCAAAGACAAAAAACGGTACACCGGTGACTTTAAGTTGGTCGCGTGCTACTTCTTCGTCGTATTTAACGAAATCGGCAAATTCATCTGAGTCTAATAAGTCATCAACTTCAACAGGGTTTAGACCAATACGAGATGCAACATCTTCTATGGTTTCACGTTCACCAATGGCCAAGCCTTGCGTCATATAGCTATAGAAGAACGCTTCTTTGGCTTCACTACCGAGACCTTTGCTTTGTGCAAGATGAATCAAGCGGTGCGCGTTGAAAGTATTGCCTGAATTGGCTTTTTGCCAGTTAAATTCAATACCTTCAGCTTTTGCCATTTCGGCAATATTGCGCTGCATTTCTTCAACTTCTTCAATACTACGGCCATATTTTTGAGCCAGACGTTCAGTATTGGAAATTTCTAGGCGAGCGGGCGCATCTGCATCAAGTTGATAGCTATGCCAAAACACTTCAAGTTCTACACCCGATTCTTCGGCAGCAGCTTCAAGGCGTTTTTTCGCAATATAACAAAATGGGCAAACCACGTCTGACCAGATATCTACACGCATGGGAAATCTCTTTTCTATGTTCTGGGAAAATGATGGGGGCAAATCCTAAAATTTAAAGCCAAGCAATGCAATCCATTTTTGTTTCGATGGCGCAATGTCGAATTTTTTTGATGTTGATACAAGGCTTGACCGAAGATTTGTCTGGCCACTAATCCGTGATTAAACGTTTACCCAAACAAATCACTTCAACCTCTTCATAGCCCAATTGTTCATAAAAATTTTGTACGTCAATGTTGTCTTGGCGAATCAGTAATTGAAGTTTTGGACAGCCTAAAGCAATTAAGCGTTTTTCTAATTGCTGAATGAGGGCAGTAGCGACACCATTTCGCTGAAAATGTGGATGTACGGCGAGATAATTGACCCAGCCTCGATGTCCATCATAGCCACCCATCACAGTTGCGATCAATTGATCATCTTTGACAGCCAATAAAAATAATTGATCACGTTGAGCCAATTTTCGAAATATATCAATTTCAGGGTTATTCCATGGACGGGTCAGATCACACAGTTCCCAAAGTGCAATCACATCATCTAAATCAGATTCGAGATAGGGGCGGATAATAAACATAATTTTTGTTTTAGCATGTATTTTGACCAATCTAGATTAGTCGAGTTTTGCAGACTTGATAAGTCATATTGAAAAATAAAAGCCATAAAAAAACGCTCCGAAGAGCGTTTTTTTATTCACTGTCAATTAAGCAGTTTTCACTTCAGGTTGAGCAGCTAACATGTAGCCGTTCTCTTCGAAGTTGATGTGCCAAGACAATGCTTCACGTAGAAGGTGAGGTGTTTGACCACCTTTCGCACATGCACGGTCGAAGTAATCATTTAGCGCATCACGGTACATAGGGTGAGCACAGTTGTCGATTACTGCACGAGCACGTTCACGTGGAGCAAGACCACGTAAGTCAGCAAGACCTTGTTCAGTAACTAAGATGTCAACGTCGTGTTCAGCATGGTCAATGTGAGAAGCAAATGGAACAACAGAAGAAATGTCGCCGCCTTTTGCAATTGATTTAGTCACGAAGATCGCCAAGTGTGCATTACGTGCGAAGTCACCTGAACCACCGATACCGTTCATCATTTTTGTACCGCAAACGTGAGTTGAGTTCACGTTACCGTAGATATCAAACTCAAGCGCAGTGTTGATACCGATGATACCTAAACGACGTACAAGTTCTGGATGGTTAGAAATTTCTTGTGGACGTAATACAAGTTTGTCTTTGTATTGTTCAAGGTTATTAAATACTTTTTCGCCATATTTAGCAGAAAGCGTAATAGAAGAACCTGAAGCAAATTTCATTTTGCCTGCGTCGATCAATTCAAATGTACAGTCTTGAAGTACTTCAGAGTACATGATCAAGTCTTCAAAGTTCGAATCTTTAAGACCAGTCAATACTGCGTTTGCAATTGAACCGATACCTGCTTGTAATGGACCAAGGTTTTTCGGTAAACGACCTTCTTCTACTTCTTTTTCAAAGAAAGCGATAAGGTGGTTAGCAATACCTTGAGTTTCATCATCAGGTGCAGTCACTGTAGATGGAGAGTCATGCAATTCGTTGTTAAATACGATACCTACGATTTTTGAAGGATCGATGTTGATTGCATGTGTACCAATACGTTCGTCAACATGAGTCAATGGAATCGCTTGACGTGTTGGACGATATGTTGGGATATAAATATCGTGTAAGCCTTCGAATGCTGGGCTTAAGTTGGTGTTGATTTCAACAATCACTTTTTCAGCAAAAATTGCGAAGCTTGCAGAGTTACCTACAGACGTTGTAGGAATGATGCCACCATCTTCAGTGATCGCAACAGCTTCAATAATTGCCACATCAGGCTTTTTAAGCTGAAGGTTACGCATTTGTTCAACTGTTTCAGACAAATGCTGATCGATGAACATCACTTCGCCTTTATTGATGGCTTTACGTAATGTGTTGTCTACTTGGAACGGTAAACGACGAGCAAGAACACCTGCTTCAGTCAATTTTTTGTCCAAATCGTTACCCAAGCTCGCGCCAGTAATTAGGGTAATTTTAAGAGGATTAGCATGAGCCTGTTGAACCAACGCTAAAGGTACAGCTTTCGCTTCACCTGCGCGTGTGAAACCACTCATACCTACCGTCATACCATCCTGAATGAATTCAGCAGCTTTTTCTGCGCTGATAACTTTGTCGTGAAGGGCAGCTAAACGGATGCGATCTAAAGACATCATATACTCTCGTGAAATTCTCAAAACTGATACGGATTGTACCGATCAAAAAAGCCATTTTGCATACCTGTTAGGCTAAGGTCTAATTTTTTGAAAAAATGTGGGTATAAGATTTTATTATGATTTTTAAACCACTGAATAATAAGGTTAAAAATATCAATGGTTAAAGCTTAAACAAAACTGTTCGTTGCTTTTTTGAACGCTTGTTAAAAGCGTTCAGTTAAACTTTGCTTAATTTTTTCCAATGGGCTGTTGTTTAATATTTCATCATTTTCGAGTTTTTGCAGTGGTAAAGAAATGATCGCTTCGAGTCCACCTTCTGCTCGATTGTGAATTGAAAGTTGACCTTCGTGAATATCCACAATACGTTTTACAATGGCTAAACCGAGTCCACTGCCTTGAATGGTACGTGCATCATTACCACGTACAAAAGGTTGCATCAGGTCTTCAATTTGGTCTTCAGGAATCCCTTCGCCATTATCGGCAACGCGAATTTGAATATGGTCACCTTCATATTCGGTAGACAGTTCAATCGGCTCGGCACCATAGCGTTTTGAGTTATTGATTAAGTTGCCTATTAATCGTTTTAAGGACAGGCTACGTGCTTGAATAATCGGTAAGTCTTGAGGTTCAAAGCGAATATCTAAAGGTTTAAATTGAATCACTAATTCCTGCAATAGCGCATTTAAATCAGTATCTTGCGGAACTTCATCTGAACCATCTCGCATATACGAAATGAACTGATTCAGAATCGCATCCATATCTTCAACATCGTAAATCAGACCTTCTTTTAGGAAGTCATCATCAGGCATCATTTCTGCGCTGAGTCGAATACGGGTCAGCGGAGTACGCAAATCGTGGGAAATACCGGCCAACATGATACGACGATCACGTTCAGTTTGTTCCAGCGTGTAGACCATGTGGTTAAAGGCTTGGTTTACTTCACGGATTTCTTGTGGCCCATGGTTGGTTTCTAAATAAGGTGCAGTGCCGTGTTTACTATAGTTGTTTGCCGCATCTTGTAAACGTTTTAGTGGACGGTTGAGCTGACGAACCAAGGTTAAGATAATGATGCCAGCAATCAGCGGAATACCCAATAACCAACCTAAAATCAGCTCTGCGCTATAGTTGGCATAGGTTTTTAAAGGCTCGCGAACCCAGTTTCCATTCATTTCTGGAGTTTGAACCCAGATGCGTGGGTCAGGTTTAAATTGGAAATACACGGTCGCATTATCAATGCGCATTTCTTTGGCCAGTTTCTTTTCAATTTGATTGGTAAAGAACTCTGCAATCACTTTGTCTTTGACATTGGGGAATTCTTTCGGATCGGTCACATATTCGATCCCGACACGGTTGCGCATCCAGTCGTCGACATCTACTTCGGCATTGTTATGAAAAATCCGTAAATCAGGATTGTTAATGATTTCAAGTTCGACCGCGAGGTAACGAGCATGTTGTTGAATTTCGGGTAAATAGAGTGTGCGCCAAAAGAACCATAAGGACATAAACAGGCTAAAAAACACCACAAATAAGACCAATACGGTGGTCCGCATGGCTGCAGAGCGGGGTTTGATTTTATCGAGGAAGCGTTCCCAAGGTGTCCGTTTTTTTTCGGAGTAGGTAACGTAGTCGGTAAATTCCTGTGGGTCGATGGGTTCGAGTTTCACGCAGAATCCTTTAAGCAAATTTTTTGAAAGGCAGTTTTTATTCTTTGCGATGGAATCTTACTGCTGGAACGTTCTTCGGGAGGAGTTCGTTATGTTACTTTTTAAAAAAGTAACCAAAATTTTTGCCATTCGCTGAACTCGCACACATTACTTTTATTCATTCAATTTCAAGTGGCTCAGACAGCAGCGAATGGTATTTCCGGACATGAGGTACGGTGACTCGATTCTCAGGTCTTATTTTATGGCTTATTCAGCACCATCTGGAACAAAGACATAACCTACGCCCCAAACGGTTTGAATATAGCGCGCACGTGCTGGGTTTTCTTCAACCAAACGACGTAGGCGAGAAACCTGAACGTCAATTGAACGTTCCATAGCACCCCATTCACGACCACGAGCAAGATTCATTAACTTGTCGCGTGTCAGTGGTTCACGTGGGTGTTGAACTAATGCTTTGAGTACGGCAAATTCACCCGTTGTTAATGTGACGACTTGACCTTCACGGGTTAAGGTACGTGTAGATAGGTCGAGTGACCAAGGACCAAAAGACACCACTTCCATTTGTTGGCTTGGTGCGCCCGGAACTTCACGCACTTGGCGACGTAGTACTGCACGAATACGAGCTAATAGCTCATTCGGGTTAAATGGTTTTGGTAAATAGTCATCTGCACCGGCTTCAAGTCCAGCAATACGGTCTGAATCGCTACCACGAGCGGTCAGCATAATGATCGGGGTGTCGATGCTAGATTGGCGCAGACGGCGGCAAATACTCAAGCCATCTTCAACAGGCAACATAAAGTCGAGCACAATCAGGGAAAAGAGTTCCCGCTGCAACAGACGATCCATCTGAGTCGCATCATGTGCGGTTTTGACAACAAAACCTTTATCTTCTAGGAAGCGTTGTAAGAGGGTGCGTAGACGCACATCATCATCGACAACCAGAATGCGTTCGACTCGGTCGGTTTCGGCTTGTACGGCATCTGTTTTTTCAGCAGGTACAACTAAACTCATGACGTGCTCCTTATTCTTTATTGTCATCGTAAACAAAAAGTCGATTTCACTTGAGTATACGATTCATTTATATAAATTTACTATGCTCTAAAGCAACAAATATTGCAGTTAAAATCAAGACATAGATACCAAATGTATACATGTTGTTCGAATCAGTTTGCTTGTCTAAGTCTCGCTAATTTGTTGTTTCATAGTCAGTTTCGTAAAAAAATGTGTATTTGAGATGAATTGGCATTAAAAACCACGAATAAATTTATAAAAACAATTGTGGATTTTATGGTCTTGGTCTTTATAATCATGGCTTTTAGAACTTATCCTTGCAGGGATCTAATACGATGACTGACTTAGTTCAGCAGTTGGCAAAAGAAATTGCCGTACGTCCAAATCAAATTGAAGCTGCCATCAAGCTCATTGATGAAGGTGCCAGTGTTCCATTTATCGCACGTTACCGTAAAGAAGTGACGCAAGGTCTGGACGATACTCAATTACGTCAGCTCGATACACGTCTGACTTACCTGCGTGATTTATTTGAGCGCCGTGAAAAGGTAATCGAATCTCTAAAAGAACAAAACAAGTTATCTGATGACTTACTTGCTCGCGTGAATGCAGCAGAAACTAAAAATGCTTTAGAAGAGATTTACGCGCCGTATCGTCCAAAACGTACCAGTAAATCATTTAAAGCAAAAGAAGCGGGTTTAGGCCCAATCGCTGAAAAAATCTTTAATGAAGCGGTAGACCCAACCGAAGCTTTAGTTGGTTTTAGTCATGAAGATTATGCTGATGTTGAAAGCCAATTAGATGCGATTCAACACATTTTAATTGATGACTGGGCACAAAATATTGCATTAACTACTGAGCTAAAAGCGACATTTGCGAAAACTGCAGTGTTGAAAAGTTTAGTTGCAAGCGATGAGAAAAAAGAAGTCGGTAAAAAATTCCGTGATTACTTTGATTTCTCTGAAAGCTTAAATAAAGTCCCTTCACACCGTTTATTGGCGATGCTCCGTGGCCGTCAAGAAAATGTCTTGGGCTTAAAAGTCGATGGTGAAGATGATGCACCATTGGCTCGTATTGATACTGAATACAATTTAGAAACAGCACAACCACAAGCACGTGCAGATTTCTTAAAACAAACTGCAAAATTATTCTGGCTCGGTAAAGTTCGTCCTGCGATTGAACATTCATTATTGACTGAAAAACGTTTGGCTGCTGAAGCTGAAGCGATGGATGTCTTTGCTGAAAACCTACGTCATTTATTACTTTCTGCTCCTGCAGGCGCACGTTGCACATTGGGTGTAGACCCTGGCATCCGTACGGGTGTGAAATTGGCTGTTGTGAATGCATCAGGTGATGTTCTTGCACATAGCACGATTTACCCATTTGCTCCGAAAGAAGACAAAGCTGGTTCAGTGGCTGAACTTGCCCGTCTATGTCGTGAGTTTAATGTTGAACTGATTGCCATTGGTAACGGTACTGCAAGCCGTGAAACTGAAGCTGTTGTGGCTGAAATGATGGCAGCAAATACAGACTTGAACTTGATTCGTGTGTCAGTATCTGAGGCAGGCGCGTCGGTTTACTCAGCATCTGAATTGGCGTCAAATGAATTGCCAGATTTAGATGTATCGATCCGCGGTGCTGTATCGATTGCACGTCGTTTACAAGATCCATTGGCTGAACTTGTGAAGATTGATCCTAAATCGATTGGTGTGGGTCAATACCAACATGATGTGAACCAAACCGGTTTGGCAAAAACGCTAGAAGCGGTTGTGGAAGACTGTGTGAACTCAGTAGGTGTTGATGTCAACACAGCATCATCTGCTATTTTGGGTTATATCGCGGGTCTAAATAAATCGATTGCACAGCAAATCGTTGAATTCCGCAAAGAAAATGGTCGTTTTGATAACCGTCAAAGTTTGAAGAAAGTACCTCGTTTAGGCGAACGTACCTTTGAACAAGCAGCAGGTTTCTTACGTATTCAAGATGGTTCTGAACCATTGGATGCATCTGCAGTTCACCCAGAGTCATATGACTTGGTGGCAAAAATTGTGGAAGCTAAAGCGACGACTGTAAAAGATATTATTGGTAATACTGAAATTATCCGTCAGGTCGATGCAGCAGCATTTGTAAATGACCAATTTGGTTTGCCAACGATTCAGGACGTTTTATCTGAACTTGAAAAACCAGGTCGTGACCCGCGTCCAGAGTTCCGTACGGCAAAATTCCGTGAAGACATCACTGAAGTGGCTCAGTTGACTGAAGGTTTACAGCTTGAAGGTGTGGTTACAAATGTGACGAACTTCGGTGCATTCGTGGATGTGGGTGTACACCAAGACGGTTTAGTGCATATTTCTGAACTTGCAAATGAATTTGTTGCAGATCCGCACAAAGTCGTGAAACCAGGTCAAATTGTTCAAGTTCGTGTCTTGAATGTCGATGTTGAGCGTAACCGTGTTAACTTGTCTATGCGTGCAGAAGGTGCTGCTGCAGCGAAATCACAACGTCAACCACGTCGTGACAATGTACAGCAAGAACAACGAGGTGAGCGTAAGCCACATGCGAAACGTCCACAGCATGCTCGTCCGCAAGGTGACCGCCCACAAGGTCATAAAAAACCTCAAGCAGCGAAACCACAAGAAAATAAAATTGGTGGTTTAGGTGCGTTGTTATTACAAGCAGGGATTAAAGGTTCGAAGTAATCTTTAACTGTTAAAAAAACCTCCCATTTGGGAGGTTTTTTTATATAAGATTAAAACAATCAAAGCTTAAATAAACTTAGAAGACCATAATGTTACGTAGTTATTATCAGGGTTCAGTGCAACAATTCATACATACAAATGAACAAGAAATTATGGGGGCTTTGGCACTACAGCATGAATTTGCATTGGAAGATTTACAAAAGAACGCTTGGTTAAAACAAATTGAGATTTTAAAACAACAGTTGGATTTTTTAGATGAGGGAGAAATCTTTTTTGAATTCTCTATTCCACGGATGGGTAAGCGCGTAGATAACATTCTTTTGATACGTAATTTAATTTTTGTTATTGAATTTAAAGTAGGTGAAAAGAGTTACCCACAATATGCTAAGACTCAGGTCATAGATTATTGTTTGGATTTGTTGAATTTTCATGAAGGTAGTCATCAGCAAAAGGTCATACCACTTTTAATTTCAACCCAAGCTCAAAGTTGTGAACAGTCATGGTCAGCGGTATCCACTTATCAAGATACTTTATGCTGTAACACCCATAATTTACGGATTGTAATCGAACAAGCGCTTTATCAATTTGCAGGTCTTACGCAACTTAATATCAAACAGTGGGTTGAGTCTCGATATAAACCAACACCCACAATTATTGAAGCAGCTCAGGCGTTATATCAAGGTCATACAGTGGATGAAATTTCTAGAAGTGATGCCGGTGCAAAAAATTTAGCGATCACTTCGAAAAAAATCGAACAAATTATTGAAGATGCAAAATTAACAAATAAAAAAACGATTTGTTTTTTAACGGGTGTACCTGGTGCAGGAAAGACATTGGCCGGTCTTAATATTGCGAACCAGCGTTTAAAAACAAATGAACAAGAACATTCTGTATTTTTATCTGGGAATGGTCCTTTAGTTGATGTTTTACGTGAAGCATTGGTTCGAAATACCGTGGAACTTGCTAAGCAACAAACAGAAAAAAAGACGCGATCTGAGGCAGAACGTGAAGCCAAAGCCTTTATACAAAATATTCATCATTTTAGAGATCATTATTTGAAGTCAAATGAGGTGCCAATCGAAAAAGTCGTTATTTTTGATGAAGCTCAAAGGGCCTGGCAAAAGGATCAGGTTTCAAACTTTATGAAACAGAAAAAAGGTATTGATAATTTTTCGATGTCTGAACCAGAGTTTCTCATTAGTGTTATGGATCGCCACGCTGATTGGTGTGTCGTTGTTTGCCTGATTGGTGGTGGGCAGGAGATTAACACTGGAGAAGCAGGTGTTTCTGAATGGCTATCAGCATTAGAACATAAATACCCGAAATGGAAGATCTACTTTTCTAACAAAATTTTGCAGGATAAAGTCTATTTAACTGATCCTAAACAACAATTCTGGGTTCAAAAAAATGGAAAAAATGAGGAAGATTTACATCTTGCTGTTTCTGTCCGGTCATTTCGCAGCGAACAAGTTTCACATTTGATTCAACATGTATTAGATGGTGATGCAAAGTCCGCGAAAGAAACTTACCATATGATGTCCCAAGATTATCCTATTCTGCTTTGTCGTGATTTTAATGTTGCTAAACAGTGGTTAAAAAGAAAGGCTAAGGGTTCAGAGCGCTTTGGGGTTATTGCTAGTTCGGGTGCCAGACGTTTAAAAGCCGAAGGTATTGATGTAAAGAATAAAATAACACCTGCAGATTGGTTTTTGAATTCAAATACAGATGTACGTTCTGCGTATTATTTGGAAGATATTGCAACTGAGTTTGATGTGCAAGGCTTGGAAATAGATTACAGTTGCGTGGCATGGGATATTAATTTTTATTTTGATCAAGATTGGCAATTTCAAGCCTTTAAAGGTAGTCGATGGCAAAATATAAGGCAAACTGAAAAGCAGAAATACCTGTTAAATGCATATCGAGTGCTACTGACTCGGGCGCGACAAGGTATGGTGTTGTATATACCATCTGTAGATGACAGTGACTGGACTCGTCCCAAGAAATATTATGATTCGACGTATAATTTTTTGAAGCAATGTGGTTTCAATACGCTATAAAAAACCTCCCATTTGGGAGGTTTTTTTATTTCTTTTAAGGCTTATCAAAGATAAATGAGCTGAATCTTAAACTTCGCAATAAAGTGTAAAAATCACACAAATCACGTATCAAAACACACTATAGAATCGTTCGATTGTCAGACAATATAAGTCACGCCATAAAGTGGTCACAAACTTTAGGCTTTACATACTTACATCTAATTATTTGATATTTATTATAAACGGTAAAATGATGACATCTAAAATTGAACGACATCGATTTCATATTCACGACTTTTTATCTGGAACAGTGGTATTTCTCGTGGCTTTACCGCTATGCCTAGGCATTGCATTGGCTTCTGGCGCACCGATTCTCTCTGGCATTATTTCCGGCATTGTCGGTGGTATTTTAGTCGGAGCATTGAGTGGCTCACATATCAGTGTTGCAGGGCCAGCAGCAGGTTTAACAGCAGTCATTTTGGTACAGCTTGAACTACTCGGCGGCAACTATGCCGCCTTTTTATTGTGTATTGTTTTTGCCGGTATTTTACAGATTGGATTTGGCATATTTCGGCTCGGTTTCTTTGCCAACTTTATTCCAAACAATGTCATATTGGGTTTATTGGCAGCCATCGGACTGATCTTGATTGGGAGTCAAATACCTTATCTATTTGGCTTGAACCAATTTTCATGGTCTGTGCTGTGGCAGTCACAGCCGCTCGATTTGCAATGGGATATCGGTGCCGTTCTGATCGGTATCGGTAGCCTTGTGCTGATGTTGCTATGGGAGCAGAGCCCATGCAAAAAGTGGGTTCTGCCTTCTGCTTTAGTTGCTGTTGTCCTCGCTGCACTGTGCAATGCTGTGTTGGTACTCAGTGGTTCGTCTTATGCAGTTCATCCATCGAACCTCATCCAACTTCCAAATCTTTGGGATCAACCACAAAATGTGATGATCTTTCCAGATTGGACCGCTTTAAATAATCCACTGATTTACACGGGTGCTATCACTTTGGCGGTTGTGGCGTCATTAGAAACTTTATTAAATTTAGAAGCAGCAGATAAATTAGATCCGCATAAGCGCTCTTCACCCCCCCAATCGAGAGTTATGGGCGCAAGGCATCGGTAATGTCGTTTCGGGCGCTATAGGCGGGATGCCGCTAACTTCAGTAATTGTCCGTAGTTCGGTCAATGCCAGTGCCGGAGCTAAAAGTAAATGTTCTGCTATCTTTCATGGCGTGTTGCTCTTGTTTGCCGTGCTGTGTTTAGTGCCTTTGATGAACATGATTCCGCTTTCAGCATTAGCTGCAATTTTAATCCTCACAGGTTTTAAACTGACACATCCCAAATTGTTTAAACAGCTGTATTTAAAAGGTTGGAAACAATTTATTCCTTTTATTATTACCTTATTGGCGATTTTATTCACAGACTTATTGCTCGGAATCTTGATTGGTTTAGCCAGTAGTGCGGCCTTCATTTTATACGCCAATTTTAATAAGGGGCTGAAGGTGTATAAAGAGCATCATTTACATGGGGTGATTACACGGATTGAATTGCCTTCACAAGTCAGTTTTCTCAACCGGTCGGCATTAATCTCGGCATTGGAACATATCCATCGCGGTGAACAAGTGGTGATTGATGCCACACATGTGAGTGATATGGATGCTGATATTTTCCAACTCATTCAAGAGTACCAACAGGAAAAGGCTGTGCAGCGTAAAGTGCAAGTACAGTTGATTGGTTTCAAGACACACTATGCCGATGCGCAGGAGGCGGCATTAGATATAGATATCAGTACCGCAGCTTTACAGCAACGTTTGACGCCAGAGGCCGTGCTCGCTTTGCTCAAAGCAGGCAATGAACGTTTTGTACAAAATGAGCGTTTGCAACGAGATATCTATCGTCAACTGCGGGTGACCGCAGAAGAAGGGCAGCATCCGATTGCGGCAGTGTTAGGTTGTATGGATTCTCGTGCGCCGACTGAAATGATTTTTGATGTTGGAATTGGTGATTTATTTAGTTTGCGCATAGCGGGGAATGTCGCGGGGCAAAAAGTTTTGGGTTCATTGGAATTTGCCTGCGAAGCCAAAGGCGCCAAAGTGATCGTAGTGCTTGGTCATACGGACTGTGGTGCGGTTAGCAGTGCTTGTCAGTTGTATTTAGCTGGTCAATCGATACAGAGCCTGACGCGTATGCCGCATATTCAATATGTGCTGGGGCCACTCAATGAGTCTGTATCGCGTGTTGCCGAATTGATGCAACCACAAACGCTGAGTCCGGCATTTTTAGAGCAAGTGACGCAAATGAATGTGCATTACAACATCCGCTATATTTTGCAAAATAGTGAAGTGCTACAGCAATTGGTGCAAGAAGGTAAAGTGGCGATTGTTGGTGCAGTGTATGATGTAAGAACTGGACGGGTTAATTTCTTCGGATAAATAAAATCTGATGACATAAAAAAGGATCATCATGAACACATGATGATCCTTTTTATTGAACTAAAATACACTAGCGAATCATCGGTACGATCCAACTGGTAATGATCAGCAAAATACCGAAATGTCCCAATTTACGGGTCACATATACCAATTTTGACGGCTTTTGTTCCAATTGTTTCGCATAGTCTTCGATGCTAATGCCTTGTTTTGCATTACTGGTAAATAAAAACACCGCCAAATCGATACAAATTAAAATCGTACCAACATCTGCCACCACTTCCATTAAATCGTATTGGCCGCTGATCAAGGCGGTTGACACTTGATAAACAAGGAAAAGTGCAAAAGCGATGCAGGCATACTGCAAAACAGTTAAAAATATCCGCATAAATCTATACTAAATAAGCTCAAAATTTTGAAATAGGATTATAGCGTCCCTCGCAAGAGATTACTGTAACGCTCAGAGTGCTTGCATGACTGCTGGGAAATGTTGCTTTTCAACCAACTCCAAAAACTCATCGCCCATACGCTGACTTTCAGCCACACATTGATTCCACATTTTAATGCGTTGTTGGTTGTCTAAGCCTTTGAGGGTAAAGTCTTTACGGTCAGGCAGTCGGCCAAGCGGCAAGCTTGCAAGGTATTCTTGTGAAGGTGACAGTAACAGGGTACGCGCCTGATTTTCAGGATTGGCTTGGCGTTTAAATAATTTATCAAACCAACCTGGGGTGATGCTATCCGTGAAATGTGGATACAGCACGATGCCCTGACTTTGGAAGGGTAGGTCAATATGATAGTCAATCAGGCCGCCATCGCGGTAACTGCCTTGTGGCGCATCAGGGATATCACGTATCGCGGCCATGACACCGGGAATAGATGCAGAAGCCATAAGCCACGGCATGACACTGTCTTGAGTCAATGCATGGTAATGCGTGGTAAAGCCATCATCCGCCACGGTAAATTGATGACCTGACACAGGCTGACTAATTACACGCTGCATGAAATAACGACTGTGTTTACGTGCGAGCGCTGTCGTGCCCACGATCCCTGCGACAGAGGCTAACAGAGGCAGGGCTTTATCACTTTGGAAAATATGCTGAGCTTTGACTGAAAGCACAGTGAGGTGATAATCCGGGTGATTAACCAGTGCCGCTTCTTGACCTTGAATCAAATCGATCAGCATGCCACGACACACATCGCTGACTTCTTGACGGCTCATCTTTTTATGAAAGCTCAGATTGGTATACAGCTCAGAGAGGCGTTTCGTCCCTTCAATGGCTCCCCAAGCAGCAATACTGGCAAAGCGCCAACTGCCAATCGATGAACCAATTAAAGTACGCTTTTGTTGCGCGCGTGGCAAAAAGTCAGCAAAAATCGCCTGATCTAAACCTTGAATACCAATGCCTTTCGGACCACCCGCAGCACCGGGCAGGATATCCACTTGAGCAGCGTTTAAACCCTCTTGTTCAATCAGTTGGCGGGCTAAATGGCCAGCACGGATATTGAGCGCAGGCGGTCTTTTTTGCAAAATTTGAGTCATGGTAGTCGCTTAAAATACAGTCGTAGAATTATTCTAGTGCGTTTTTGCACAGACCCAATGGCTGAAACTTCCGACAAATGACTTCTCAGTCATATCAGGGCGTCTCTCAGGAATGCTGTAATAGTTGTTCGTTATGCCGATGCAATTGAAACAAACTGAGGCAGACGATTGCCCATGTCGCCATTGGAAAGACCGCCCAAGCAAATAGGTTAATGATAAAAATCACGGCCCCAGCTAATAACCAATAATTTAACCCCGCCATCAGCTTTTGCTGTGGCAAACAAAGTAGGAATAAACAGGGAAGTGCATTAAAGAGAATGATCCACCAAAATGTAGCGCTATGCTGCATCCGATACAGGGTGGTGTTGGCTGTCGGTTGCCAGTTTAGAAAAGGCATGTGCATATTTAATTGAACCAACACATCGAGCAGGGTCGAAAAACTATACAGCAAGGCCGTTGCACATGCTCGGAGAGGGGTTCGACCATACAGTACCCCTAAATAACTGTATGACATGGCGTTCAGCCTTATTTAAATTTTTGAATTTTTTGTTTTTATGGCTTTAAGCCTTTTATTGTCAAAAGGCTTAAAGGAGCTATGGATACATCAAGATCATTTAAACACAGATTATTTAAACACACGCCAAATGGAAAGTAAGCTTGAAAGTGCAATTAATACGATGGAAACATACCATGGCGCAATTATCGCGATGGAGAGGAAGATGGCCATAATACTGCCAAAAACCCAACTACGTTTTTGCTGATGTTCCATTTGCAAGCGCATGCTTTGCAGTTCATTCAGTTGTTTGGCATGCCAAGCCGACTGATTTTTTAAACCATTCAGACTGTCGATCATCAGCGTTGGTAAATCTTGCGCACCTAAAAGTAAGTCTGGAATTTTTTGTCCGAGTTCTTTTAAGTTTTTCTGCGGATTCATTTGCGCTTTAATCCAATCGGTGAGGATTGGTTTTGCCAAACTCCAAATATCCAATTCAGGATAGAGATCAGTTCCTAAACCTTCCACATGCACTAAAGTTTTTAGTAAAAGCATCAGTTGTGGCGGAATCTCTAAATGGAAACGACGCGCAATATCCATCACTTGAATCAGGATGCCGGCGAAGTCCAATTCATGCATTGGTTTAGAGACCATTGGGCCCACAGTGCGACGCATTTCACGTGCTAAGGCATCTTGATCTGTACCCGGTGGAATCCAACCCGCTTGATGCACGATTTGAATCAGCTGCATAAAATCGCTGTTCATAACCGCAAGCAGCATGCGTGCTACGGTCATTTGGTCGTGCTTTGAAAGCTCACCCATAATCGCGCAGTCCAGTGCAATAAAGCGTGGATTGCTTGGATTGATGGTTTCGACGAAGACATTCCCCGGATGCATGTCTGCATGAAAGAAGTTGTCGCGGAACACTTGGGTAAAGAAAATGGTGAGCCCTTTTTCGGCTAAATCTTTACGATCCATGCGCAAGCGATCAAAGGTCGCAATATCAGAAATCGGCACACCGGTAATACGTTCTTCGACCATGACATCACGGCTGTCCATATAGACTTCAGGCACGTACATCATGCTTGAACCGGTGAAGTAATGACGCATACGACGTGTGTTATCCGCTTCTAAAGTCAAATCCAATTCATTGAGAATAATTTGACGGTAGTCCTGAATAATTTCGGACAGATGCAGGGCACGAGCGGCTTCTAGGCGTTTTTCAAGGAACTGACCAAGCCACTCTAATATTTCAAAATCATGCAGAATTTGATTGCGAATATTCGGGCGAGTCACTTTCACCACGACTTCGCGACCATCATGCAGGGCAGCAGTATGCACTTGTGCAATAGATGCTGCGGCTAATGGTTGCTCGTCAAAGCGTGCAAATAAGGTATTAACATCGGCTTTAAGTGATTCCTGAATGCGCATTTTGGCAACGTCATTCGAAAAAGGTTTTACACGGTCTTGTAGAAGCACCAATTGCTGTAAAACTTCAGGTGGAATCAAATCACGACGGGTAGACAGTAATTGCCCCATTTTAATGGCCAGCGGGCCCATCTCTTCTAAAGCTTGTTTGAGCTTGAGCGGATTTTTTCGCTCGCGGCTTGACCATGCCGCAGGGTGCATGCGAATGAGAGAAAGAATATGACGGGCTTTTTCCGGTAATTCTTCCGCAGGAAACAACGTGTCGAGTCTATAGTGCGCAGCAATGCGCCAAAGGTCGAGTAAACGTGAAACGTGCGGAATCATATATGCAATTACCTAGTCTTAAGTGTTGTCTTGTAATGAGTCAATTTGGCTGTGCAGCTGCTGAATTTTTGCTTCTGCACGGTCCAGATTTTGATTCAAAATTCGGGTGTCTTGATTCAGGTCATCCATTTGCCAGCGTGGGGCAAGCAAGCCTGAATCTTCTTTTAACGCGTCTTCAGCAAAGAACAAATGGCTTTGTAAAGTACGTTTGAGATGTTTGGGTGCAAGTTGTAACTTACCAATTTCATGCGCAAGGCTTGGACCAATCCAAGGGCTTAGATGCGAAGCTAAATCAGGCTCAGCTTGCTGCATAATGCGCTGGATATCCTGCAATAAGTGATAATCACCTTGCAATGGAATATTGCCGACATCTTCAGCCAACAGCAGTTTGAGGAGCTCGACGACCGTTTTGACATGTAAGGTCGCCGTTGCTTCAGTTATGTTTAACTGCTGCTCGAAAGGGCGTTGCTCAAAGATGGATGCGGTTTCAGTATGTCCTGTTGGCGTCGGTTCTAAGCGAACTTTCTGATCGTCAAAAAACACATCCACCGACAACTGTGGTGAGTCGATCACCACACGAAGCATTTTGCCTTGCAATTCATTCAGTTGGATGCGAGTAATAGCATCCAAATCAATGACATGATGAATTAAGCGTTCAACTGCACCAAGTGCGAGAATCGACCACATAGTTCAGCCTGCAGTATTAAAGTTTGAAACCACGGTGTACAGCCACGATACCACCCGTTAAGTTGTGGTAATCACAGTTTTGGAAGCCCGCATTTTCCATCATACCTTTAAGAGTACGTTGGTCTGGGTGCATACGAATTGATTCTGCAAGGTATTTATAACTTTCAGAGTCATTTGCTACGATTTTTCCCATAATTGGTAATGCAGTGAATGAGTATAAGTCATACAGTTTTGAGAATGGTTCAAATACCGGTTTAGAGAATTCTAAAATCAGTAAACGACCACCTGGCTTAAGAACGCGGTACATTGCAGCAAGAGCAGCATCTTTGTCAGTCACATTACGTAGACCAAATGAAATGGTTAATAGGTCAAAACTGTTGTCTGCAAAAGGTTCTAAAGTTTCAGCATTGGCCAAAACGAAATCGACATTGGTACAACCAGCATCAATGAGGCGGTCACGACCGACATTGAGCATCGATTCGTTAATGTCTGAAAGCACCACATGACCTGTCGGACCAACTTCACGACTGAACACTTTAGCAAGGTCACCTGTACCGCCTGCAATATCCAGTACGTGCTGACCGCGACGAACACCTGACATGTTAATGGCAAAACGTTTCCATAGACGGTGAATACCAAATGACATTAAATCATTCATGATGTCGTATTTTGCAGCCACTGAGTGGAAAACTTCCGCGACTTTTTGCGCTTTGTCTTCGCTGCTCACGGTCTGATAACCAAAGTGTGTGGTTGGCCCAACATTACCTGTGTTCGCGCCACGTGGCAGATTATATTTGGGTACTGAACCTGTCACAGGTGTGTCGGTCAGACGTTGTTCTAAAGATTGTTGCTGACCTTGCGCTGTCCCTTGTGGTAAAGGTTCAGTTAAGAATGGACTCGCTTTGTCTGTATTTTGTGCCGACTCAGGTGTAGGGACAGGCGTTTGATTCTCGTTAGACATTAGAGTCACTCCTAACTTATAAATAGGGTTAATGTTACTTTGTAAGCATGATGACAGATTCTCTGTTGTTATACAGCAGTCATTTGCATTTGTTGTGAATAATATACAGAAAAAATAAGGGGCTGCTGTAATTGCTTTGCAAAACCCCTATAAAAAATCTGAATTCAGCCTTGAACGCCCTGTTTGTTTTATATCAAATGTGGGCTGAATGGGGATGATAATTTTGTTAGGTCGCAGGCTGAAACGGGTTCGGGTCTCCAGCATGTACACGGTCAATGATTTGACGTTCTACAGTGGTAAATTCACGCACAAATTTTTCTGCTGACTTAAGTGGTTTCATTGCGAGAAAGCCATCTTGCATAAAGTCATACATCACTTCGAAGTTATATTTTATTGCTGCACCTTTGCACATCTTAAAGGCGGTATAGACCATAAATGAGCGCATATATTTATCTAAATTACGACCTAAATCGTCCAATAGTTGCAGCTGTAACATACGGTCCTTGCCCTGATCGAGCTTGAGATAGGTCTGGCGCATCATTTCATCGGTCAGGGTTGGATTATTTGGATAATCTTCCAGTAATTGAATGGCCACTTGTTCGTCAAGCTGTACGGCCAATATCGCAAGTTGAACGCCCGAAGTACCAGTCTTTATGGCATTGTCTGGAATCAATTTTTCAGCTTTGTGTGCATAGCGCGTGAGACGAGCAATTTGTGCTGCTAATGCATCAAAATCAGGACCGCCATATAAACGATTAATAAAATATTCAGACATCAGCACATTGTGTTTTTCAGCAAATTGTACGGCATGTGTGCGTTGCATACGTTGTTTTTGCCACTGCTGGACATCTTGTAAACGCTGTAAAATTTCTGGCTTTTTGTGGTAGTTCAACTGGTAATACAGTTCAAGTAAATCATCTAATACTGCAAGTTTGGACATTGAGTGTCTCAATTATTTTTTAGATGTTTGAATCTTAGTGGGTGTTGGAGCTTAGGGCTATGACAAAGTGACGAAATTACAGGTCAATCTGAGTCAGTTTGTTGCAGAAACGGTCATATTTTCCATTTCAGCATATACATGAAAGCATTGTTGTGGGGTGAAGGGCATGGTTATACTCAAAACAGAATAAAACCAAGGGTCCGCCATGAGCTTAAAAGAAACAGAATTTCAATTGATGGATGAAGAACAACTCTCGGTTGAGCTGATTGAAGCGCAGTATCAACTGAAAAATACCAGCCGTCAGCCCAATGCCAAAAGCATGTTGATTTTAGTGAGTGGAATCGAGCTTGCGGGTAAGGGAGAGGCTGTCAAACAGCTCCGCGAATGGGTCGATCCACGCTACTTAATGGTGAAAGCGGATGCCCCGATCATGTTTAATCAAAAACAAACGTTTTGGCAGTCTTATGCACGGTTTATTCCTGCCGAAGGGCAAATCATGGTGATGTTTGGAAACTGGTACAGTGATTTGCTCAGTACCGCCATGCATGTGTCGAAGCCTTTGGATGAAACCTTATTTGATGAATATGTCGAGAACATGCGAGCCTATGAACAAGACCTAAAAAATAATCATGTCGATGTGATTAAGGTCTGGTTCGATTTATCTTGGAAATCTTTACAAAAACGTTTGGATGAAATGGACCCGAGTGAAGCGCGTTGGCATAAATTGCATGGTTTAGATTGGCGCAATAAAAAACAATATGACAACTTGCAACGTTTACGTCAGCGTTTTAGTCATGACTGGATCATTATCGACTGTGAAGATGAGCAAGTCCGTGATCAGCAATTTGCACAGCATATTTTACGCACTTTAAAACATTGTCCAACACATGAAACTAAAGCGGTAGGGCGTTGGAAACAAGCCAAAACACCACAGGCTTTATTGGAGCCAAGTACAGCCGTCGCTGATGAAGCCGATTATAAAAAAGAATTAAAAAAATTAAGCCGTAAGGTGGCTGAAGCTTTACGTTTTGATTCACGCAACGTGGTGATCGTGTTTGAAGGGATGGATGCCGCAGGGAAAGGCGGAGCAATTAAACGTATTGTTAAAAAGTTAGACCCACGCGAATATGAAATTCATACCATAGCAGCACCTGAAAAATATGAACTACGCCGTCCTTACTTATGGCGCTTTTGGAATAAAATTGTCCCTGAAGAGAAAATCACGATTTTTGACCGCAGTTGGTATGGTCGCGTCTTGGTTGAGCGGATTGAAGGCTTTGCCAATACGGTTGAATGGCAGAGGGCCTATGATGAAATCAACCGTTTTGAAAAGGACTTATATGACAGTCAAACGGTCGTTATCAAGTTCTGGTTAGCCATAGGAAAGGATGAGCAAGCTGCACGGTTTAAAGCTCGAGAAGAAACCGCGCATAAGCGTTTTAAAATTACTCCAGATGACTGGCGGAATCGTGACCGTTGGGATGACTATCTCAAAGCTGCCGCAGATATGTTGCAACGTACGGATACAGAATATGCGCCGTGGCATGTGATCGCGACCAATGACAAACATAGTGCGCGCTTACAGGTATTAGAGACGATCTTAGCGCAATTGAAAGCAGATTGAATGCATGAAAAAAGCCACGATATTCGTGGCTTTTTTCATTTTCAAAACTAGCTCATTTTCAGATCTACTTAATCTTTAGATCTATGGTTTAGATCACTTTGATTTATAAACGATGTTGATGCGCTAGATATCGCCGTTAAACATTGTTCGGCGTTGGGACAGGTTGGTTCGGAAATTTCTGTTGAATACGCTTCGCCAATTGGTAGCTTTCTTCTACATGGGTTTCAGCGACTTTTTTCATCACAATATAACCCAAACTGGCTGCCACCAATTGTCCACCTAATGGAATAAATTTAGTGACTTGTTTGGTAATATATTTTGCTGCAATGTTATTTAGCGATTTTTTCATCGCGGTTCGTGCAACCACTAAACCAGAAAATTCGACACCACGTTTACGCAGTTCTGTCCAATGAATTTGTTTGGTTTTTGGATCATACACACTAATTTGATCTGGCGCTAAACCAAAACGCGCATTAATTTCTGGAATGAGCTGTGACAAAATTCCGACGTCAATCACCACATCCAAAAATGGCACAGGAATAATAGCTGCACCTGCTGAAAAATAAGCACGTTTTTTGACGAGCTCTAAGCATTCAGCGCGAATAATGTCCAGATTTAAGTTAGGGTCGATGGAATCAGGAATGTTATCAATTTTCATAAGCAGATACCCTTGATACTGGATTGGTTTTTTTCTCATAAAGTATCATTAAGATACTTGTTTAAAAGCATTTTTTGCAATCTATTCTCTTGTCAAAGTCGCATAGACAGCCCAAGATGTATAGTAAATAATCATTGTTGTTTTGTAGTAGTTGGTCACTCAGGCTGTAAAGGTAATCCATGGCAATACATGTAATTCAAAGTCAACGAATCGAAGTTTTGGTGGATTGTCTAATCGAAAAATTGAAATCGAATCAATCGACCAATGCTTTGTCCGTCTTGCAAGAACGACATATCGTGGTGCCCGATCAAGCCATTGCTGCATGGTTAGAAAAACAAATTGCTGAAAAAATCAGTATTAGTGCCAATATTAAGCATCATCGTAAAATTTTAGGGTTGCAGTGGAAAGCCTACGATTGGGCCTTGCCGAATAAACAAGACCGAGAGCGGATTAAAGGTATCAACATGCCGCCGTTGATTATGCAATGGCGTATTTATAATGCTTTAGCGGTTTTTATTGCAGCTGATCAGTTTGATGCAGCACAGATTCCGACAGATGTTCAGCCCTTAGTTCAGCGTATTTTTGACAGCACAGCACAGCTCTCAGATCGAAAAAAACGTGAGCAAAAGCGGCAAGAAATGTTGTACTGGATCGCTGCTCAAGTCACTCGGCTTTTTACCAACTACATGGCCTTTCGTGGCAGTTGTATTCATACCCCAGATGAAGGTGTTGAGCACTGGATTTGTCCACATTGCGATACCGATTGGTTGAAGGCGTGGAGTCACAATCAGCCTTTAAATATCATGCAACTCACAGGTCTGAAACCTGAACAAGCCGATGAATATCTACCGACGCAGGCTCGACAACTGGAGCATTGGCAGCGTTGGTTATGGCATCAAGTATTCCAAAAAGACTTTAATGACCGTCAGGAAATAGACAATAAATTTTGGTTTGCCTTGGCGCGTGCTGAGCAAAATCGGCAGCAGCAGTTTGATTTGGATGCTGAGGATGATGAACGCGATGATGATGAGCGTCATCAAACCTATAACGGTTTGCCTGAACAAATTTTTGTTTTTACGACCTTAGAATTACCACCTGCACAACTGAAATTTTTATATCGCTTGGCGGCGTATACCGAAGTACATTTGTTGTATTTCAACCCATCGCGTGAGTATTGGGCAGACATGGTCGATCCAGTTTGGAAAGATCGTTATAACTTGAAATTACAACAGCGTTATATTGAGCGAAATCCCAATGTCAGCACAGCGCAAATTCAGGCCTATCTGAGTACGACCAATGCCGAATTTCGTGAATCACAGCATTCACTACTGACGCGTTTAGGCAAGCGTGCGCGGGATAACTTTGCATTATTGGTGAATATGTCTGGTGGCGAAGGCTGGGAAGATATTTTTCCAGACACCGAGCCGACAACACTGCTCGCTCAAATTCAATATGACATCATGACCTTAGAAGAACCCGAGCAGCATCAATATGCACTCGCGGGGGCAGATGAATCGATTCAATTTCATGTCTGTCATTCTAGCCTGCGTCAGTTAGAGGTTTTACGTGAACAGTTGGTGCATTGGTTGGCCGATGGCACGGAACAAGAGCCACGCCATCCGAGTGATATCTTGGTCTTGGTGCCAAACTTAAAAGAACTGGAACCGCATATTCGGACGGTCTTTTCGACGACTCGAGGCATGGGTCGCAGTGCTGTGGATTTACCTTATATCCCAGTCAAAATTGCAGGGGTGGTCAGTCAAGATATTCAAAATGCATGGCAAGCCTTTGTTGGACGCATTGAAATTAGTCAAGGTCGTTTTACCGCAGAAGATTTTCATGATTGGCTGAATTTGAATGCGGTGCAAGAACTGTATCAGCTCGACCATGTGCAAATGGAACGTATGATGGAACTGCTGATTCAAGCTGGTTTCCGTCGTGGTTTAGACGAACAGCACATGTTGGCTTATTTGTCCGAGCAAGACCGAGATTATCGTTATACCTTTAAATTTGCATTAGACCGTTTGGCGTTAGGAATTGCGATACCACAACATGCCGTATTTGAGGACACCTTAAGTTTTGCAGGGGTGTCGAGTAGTGATTTTGAGTTGGTTCAAACTTTAATTCAGATCTACCGAGATATCAGTGCGCGTCGAGATTGGCTCAATCCGAATCTCAGCACACAGACTGTCAAAGTGTGGTTGCAACAATTAGATGCAGATTTAAAGCCTTTTGTGGAAGCCAGTGGTCGAGCATTTGAAACCATTCGCAGTGTGATGCGTGCGATGACGCAACGTCTGCATAATGCCCAAAGTGATAAAGTTGAGTCGCTCCCAAACAGCTTTAATTTGCCATTATCTTTGCTGCTCAAAGAAATACAACAAGGCATCGATAGCTCTGCCGATCAGATCGAACCGACAGGATCAGTGACCTTTGCGGACATGGGGAAAATCCGCCAAGTCCCATTTTCATTGGTGGTGTTAATGAACATGGATAGCGGCAAATTTCCGCGTCGTGATCAGCAAGTGCCTTTTGATTTGATGGATGTGTTTAAACCGGTTTTGGGTGATCGCTCTCGTTTGGAAGATGATAAAGGTGCATTTCTAGATGCCTTGTTATTTGCCCGACAGTCCTTGTGGATTTTCTATAATGGCTTTGATGTCAATGATGGTGAAAGTCGGGAGCCATCCTCTGTGATATATGAATTTAGCCAGTTCCTCGCACGGATGATTCAGCCGCAGCAATTGAACCAACCCCATGATGCCATGCTGGATTTGGATGGCTTACGCATTCCACAGCAGCTCGAGCCGCTATACCATATTTATCCTTTGCAGCCTTTTGACCCGATGGGTTTTCAGCAGTCGAAAAACTTACGATATAAAGATCAATGGTTTGCTGTGGCGGAACATATTTTAGATCAGTCTGGTCAACGCCAATCGTGGATTAACCGTGATTATCCTGTGCATGATGAACAAGAAGTACGGGTTTTGGATGGTCAGGAATGGATTAAAGATGTGGTGTTTCCAGCTCGTGCATATTTGAAAACGCTTGGCGTGGCCAGTGTCTATACCGGTGACCAATTACCACAGCAAGAGCCTTTATTGCTCGACCGTTTACAGCAATATCATGTCCGTGACTTATTGCAAAAGCATTATGTGCAACCTGCCTCTCGTGTCCATCAAGCTGAGGATCAGAACTCTACGACTCCAACTGAACCGGATATGGCCTTGTTCCAAGATGTACTGCCTGTGGGACATAGTCAAATAGCGACTTGGAAGCTCAGTTTGCAAGAGCAGGCACAGTTATTAGAGCGTTTGGATGGACGCCGTGTAACCGCGACCACCTTACAAAACTTACAGCTTGAACCGCATTTGATACTGAGTATCACCGTGCCTGAAGACTCTCAGAGTATGCATTGGTTAAGCTGTATGGCGTCTGGGGCAAAGCCTAAGCGTCAGACGCAAACCTGGCTCGAATATCTATTGTGGTTGAGCTATTTAGACTTAGGCGATGAGGGCGCGACGTATCGTCGTGAAGTGATTTGTAATGATAAAAGCATAGTCTGTTGTGGATTAAGCTCTGCACAAGCCAAGCTGCAGCTCAGTGAATGGGTGGCGATGTGGAAACATGCACAAAAACGTCCTGTGGTGCTGCCTGCTGCCTTAATTCGCCAAGAAAAATGCACTTGGGTGGAAAATGAAACAGGCCAACTCATGCCTGATAATTTTGCAAAGCTTCAAGAGGAATGGCTGAAAAATCATAGTTTTGGTGGAGTGGAGTTGGAGTCGAATGAAGCCAATAGCCACCATCGTGATTGGAGCTTTATTTTACAGCAACAAGCGGCAGATGAACTTCTGGCATTGTCCTGTCGTTATTATGCAGAACGTTTATATCATGTGATGGATACCGAGGCGGATGACGGCCTAAAAAAACTTAATGTCATCAAGCCTGAGGTGAAAAAATGAATATGCCACAGCAAGCGATGAAAATGTCCACCAACCCGATTGCAGACATGAGCTTTACCGGACTGCACTGGATTGAAGCCTCTGCGGGTACTGGGAAAACCTATACGCTTTCCAGTCTGATGGTGCGGATTTTTCTCGATCGCTATATGCCAAATCAGGTCATTGCCACCACCTTTACACGTAAAGCCACAGCGGAACTCAAAGCGCGGGTACGACTGCGGATTGAAGAAACCCGTGACTTTATTTATGGCCTGCTCGCGGCATCTCAAGGTGAGTTGGCCGAACTTCAGCAAAGTTTGAGTGACCCCTTGTATCAGCAAGTGCTGAAAGATCATGGGCATCACTTAGATTATGCCTACAATCGTCTGAACGTGGTCTTACAACAATATGAAGAACTCTTTGTCGGAACTTTAGACAGCTTTAGTCAAAAGTTATTACGTGAATTTGCCTTTGAAAGTGGTCGTATCGAACAGGTGCAAATCAGTGATGATGAAGACCTGCATATTGAACGGATCATTCATGATTTATTAAGAGATTGGATCCAGCAGCAGCCTGCACATTTGATTGAATATTTGATGTTGAATCATCAGTTGAAAGGTCCTGAATATTATCTGGGCGTGGTAAAGGAAAGTCTAAATTTCCCATCGGTGGATTTGCGCGTCCCTGAATTACCCGAAAATGCCTTGGCGCATTTTGAAGCGATGTGTCATCAGCTTGCACAAATGCTGCCTGCCGCTCGTGTAGAGCTTGCAGCGTGTTTTGATGCCGCAAGTCATTATAAAAACCTGGTGGACGCTCGACGTTTTAATAAAGGGGCATTTTTTGTCACCTTTAACACACGCATTCCCGAGTTTTTACAGCACTTTGAAGCTGCGGGTAGCCAAGGGGTTTTGACCCAGTCCGACGTGTTACAACCGACGATGAAAGCCATTCGCTCATTGTTTTATGATCCGAATAAAACTGAATTTAAGCCACGTGTCTTTAAAGACAAAGTCGTTGAAGAGCAGCCTGATGTCTCAAAAGCGTTTTATCAACATGCTTTTGTTCAACAACTCCGAGCGGTGCTCAGCGCTTATGAACATATCAATCAAGCAGAACAATATCTAAATTTTTATTTGGCGCAGGAAGTTAAAAAGCGTTTGCCTCAAGTGTTGTCCCACGCTGGGGAAACCACCTTTTCACAACAAATTCGGACCTTATCGGAAGCCTTACAGCAAAGCTCAGCCGCAGGGAAAGACAGTTTTGCTGCTCATGTTTTAGCACGATATCCGCTGATTTTAGTCGATGAATTTCAAGATACCAACCAAGATCAAGATGACATGCTGTCTAGCATTTGGCGGGTCAAGGAGCGCTTACATCAGGGTTGTATGATTATGGTCGGCGACCCCAAACAGGCGATTTATGGGTTCCGTGGCGGTGACATGCTGACCTATCGTAAAGCGCGTCATGATATTCAAGCCAAGGGTGGGCGTTGTTATACCTTGAACAAAAACCATCGTTCAGTCAAAAACTTGGTTGAAGTGGTGGATGCCTTGTTTCATCGGCAAATGGACTTTGGTGAGCAAGTTGAATACACCCCGATTCAAGCAGGTGAGCGTGAGCATCCGCCGCTGATTGATCATGAGCAAGTCAATCCACAACCGCTGCGTTGGTTGGCTTTGGATGAAACGCTAAATGAAGCAGAGCAAGTGGCTTGGCAGATTCAGTCCTTGCTCAACCAAGCTCAGCAAGGACATTTATATTTTCAAGACAATAATACCCAGCGAGCACTGACAGCAAACGATATTGCGGTCTTGGGGCAAAACCATTTCGACTTAGAGCAAGTACAGCAATGTTTATTGCAGCTGGGCGTTCCTTGTTATAAAGCATCTCGGGACAGTGTCTATAAAAGTTCCGTCGCACAAGACGTTGCCGCTTTGCTGACGGCGATTTTAAATCCTTATCAAGAAGCCAAGGTGAAACGTGCGCTACTGAGCCGTTTATTGGGTTTTGATCTGAAACAATTGGTCGCACTCGAACAGCAAGCGGATGGACTGAGTGAAATCATCGAAAAACTCGAACAGGTCCGACAAATTTGGAATGAGCAAGGATTCCGCAGCGCGTGGAATAGCTGTATGACGGTCTTTCAGGTGTGGACGCGGTTGGTGGCTGGACAAAGTCGAGATAATGAACGCACAGTGGTGAATTTACGCCATATCGCAGAATTATTAAGTCAGCAAAGTGAACACTACACCGGTGCGCATAAGCTCTATCAATGGTTTATTCGCCAAATCAATTTAGGCATCAATAATGAAAGCACCCAAGAGCGAAAATTGACCGGGCAATTGGGGGTGCAACTGATGACGATTCATGCATCCAAAGGCTTAGAGTTTGGTTGTGTGTTTTTATTGGGAGCAAATGCGGGCTTAAGTGAAAAAGGCAATTTGAATTTTTCCCTTAAAGACAATCAGCAAAAAAGCCTTGGGTTAGAACGTGTGATTGCCGTGAAGTCTTCGGACTTACCCGAAGATGATATTCAACAAAATGATGCGCGCAATGAAGCAGAGCATCATCGCTTGTGGTACGTGGCGTTGACCCGTGCCAGTTATCGTGTCTATGCCGTGCTACGTCATCATGAAGTAGAAAAGAAACAATTGGCAGAAGCGCGTTCAGGACTGACTTTTTGGCGTGGAAGCGCACCAGATCTGTTCCAACATGCAGAAAGTGTGGATGCTGATGTTTTGCGTGCAGCACCACCAATTTTGACTCAGACTCAGGTTGAAACTGTTGTATTAGACGCGGAAGAAATTCCCAACAGCCATTTTTATCCACGGGAAACCACCAGTTTTACCGCGCTCACGCGTACGGCACATAAGGCACATATACAACGTGACCAACTGGCAGCGGCAATGAACGAACAGGAAGACAGTGCTGCCGATGAAGTTGAACAGCTTGAAATCGTTGAAGCAGAAACGGCAGAGAAAATAAGCTGGATTAAACGGCATTTTCCAAAGGGAACCAAGCCCGGAAGTTTCTTGCATAAATTGATGGAAAAAGTTCGATTTAGCACCCCAGAAGAGAAGTTGGCCAAAGCCATCGCATCACGTTTTCATAGTGATGTTGAGTTTGATTCGCCGCAAATGTTGCAAAACTTAATGAAACAGTTCGGGCAAACGGCAAACCCTGAGCAAGATGAAGCTGAACTGATTGAAGAAATGCGGGAATGGTACAGTCAAATTATTCATACACCATTGCATGATGGTTTTAGCTTGCATCAGTTAAACGATGGCGAATATCGTTCGGAAATGGATTTTCATTTGAGTATGGCAGATCGTGCATTGGCGATACGTAAAATACGCATGCTATTTGAAAGCCTAAAAGAGCCAGATTTACAAATACAAGATTTGAATGATGTGTTTACAGCACGCTATCTGACGGGGTCGATTGACTTGGTGTATTTTGATGGTCAGCGTTATCACATTGCCGATTATAAAAGTAATTTCTTAGGCGATCAGACCGCACATTATAATCATGCCTATATTCGAGAAAGTATGAGTCATTCTAGTTACTGGTTGCAGGCGGCTTTATATTTGGTGGCCCTACATCGTTATTTGAAAGCCGTGATGAAAGACTATGACATGAAGCAGCATTTGGGTGGGGCGAGTTATTTGTATCTTCGCGGTATGGATGGACAGTCCGATCGTGGGGTATATCACTGGAAGCCGGCGGATACATTCATTCAAAACCTCGATGCAATATTGAGCGAAAAGGTTGTGGCTAAAACGTGAAAAAGCACGAAAAAGATAAAAATATTCACGCTGAAACAATAAGTTGCTTTGTGGATAAGTTTGAGGATAACTGTGTGGAAAATGATCAAAAAGCCTTGTCAGCACAGCCTTTGCACGCGGGACAAGAAAACACTGTAGAAATGCAGGTTTTAGTTACCCAAAATCCCCAAGAAACTGCTGATTTAGATGCGGTTTTGCCGGATTGGATTGACTATTTAATCCAACATTATTTACCCAATCAGGTCAGTCATCCTGCTGCAAATCAGTTAATTCAACAATTGATGCAAGCCGTGGAAAAAGGCGACAGTTGTATTTTGGCCGAAAATGTACAGATTCAATGTTTGGCTCAGATGGTTCAGCATGAGCAAGCTGAAAAAACACCTGTTGCGCCTTTTATTTTTGATTCACAGCGACTGTATCTCTATCGCTATTGGGCACTAGAAAATGCTTTAGCCAAGCAAGTTGCACGTTTAAAACAGCAAACAGAGCAAAATCTCAATCAAACGCAGATGCTTAATATTGAAAAGGATTTACTGACCGATCCCCATCAGATCCAAGCACTGCACATGGTGTGTCAGCACAATTTTAATATCATTACCGGTGGGCCTGGGACAGGTAAAACTTATACCTTGGCTCGGATTATTGCCGTGTTGAATGAGCAAAATCCAAATTTAAGAATTACGATGGCAGCGCCGACAGGAAAAGCGGCGCAGCGAATGGAAGAAGCCTTACAAGCAGCGTTTAAAGATCCTGCATTGCAGCATTATTCGATTATTCACAAACATTTGAAACCCGTAACTTTGCATCGTCTATTGGGTTTAGGGACGCGCGCTATCCCGCGGTTTAATGAGCGCCAACGCTTACCCTATGACGTCATTGTGGTCGATGAAGCCTCTATGTTGGACTTAAGTTTGGCACAGATGCTATTCGCGGCAATCCCTCAACACAGCAAGCTGATTCTATTGGGGGATGCAGAACAGTTGGCTTCGGTCGATGTTGGCGCTGTTTTGGCCAACCTTCAGGATGTCGATGCCTTACAAGCCAACCGTACCCATTTACAGACCAGCCGCCGTTTTGTACAGGGTGCAGCCATTGGTGAGTTTGCTCGTTTTATTCAACAACAAGAACAACAGCAAACAACCACTGAAGTTCTGGCGAAATTCGAACATCAGGTGGTATCTGCATCCGAACTTCAGCCGATTCAACTGACACCGAATATGAGCGATGTGATTCAGTTGCAATATCTCCCCGACGCTACGAACAGTGCGGCACATTGGGCAAAATATTATGATCAACTGATGTATGGTTTTCAGCCCTATGTGGCGTGGTTAAAACAATGGCCAGAGCAACCCGCTGAATATGCAAATTGGTCAGCCCAATTGATTCGCTATTTTGATGATTATCGGATTCTATCGGCCATTCGACATGGAAAATTAGGCTTACACGAACTCAATCAGCAGATTGAACTTCGGGTCTTAAATACCTTGGGTGTGTTGAAACAAGGGGATTGGTATGTCGGTCGTCCAGTCATGATGACCTATAACGATTATCAACTTGGACTATCAAATGGTGATATCGGGATTTGCTTAAAACGACCGATGACGGAAAAGTCGCAGTTTGAGGTTTATTTTCCAAGTTTGGATAAATGGGTGGTGGCAACACGGTTACCTAAAAGTATAGAAACCGCCTATGCCTTGACCATACATAAGTCTCAAGGTTCTGAATTTACCCATACGGCGGTAGTTTTGGAAAATCATGCTACCGAAATGATGAGTAAAGAGCTGATTTATACCGCCATCACTCGTGCCAAAAAAGTGGTGAGTTTGCTTGTTGCAAAAGATGCATTGGCAAAAGCGCTTATAAAAAGAACAGCGCGAGTTAGTGGTCTGTTAGAAAAAATTAACAATCACCTACCTTTGTAAAGCCTAGGCAAAATGTACCGTATTTTGTAAGAAATGGCTTACATCGATTCAGGAGATTTGCGCATAGAGCTTTTTAGAGCTTTTTGAGAAGATGACTTCACAGAAAAAGAACTCAACACGGATGGTTGAGTAAAATCGCAAAAGTATAAGAATAACGTCAAAAGACAGCGAACTTACAGTGAAGTAAGGAAATAGGAAACTTACAGCCGCTAAGCCTTGTAGTTTTGGGAGAGACTACAGGGCTTTTTTATGTCTGGAAAATAAGAAATGCCTATACGCTGTAACAGAAAAGAAATAGAGCTTAACTGATGTACGAAAAAGCTTACATATAGATACGAAAAATACGACTTTTATCTAATAGCCGTTGTGGCAAAATCTACCACATAAGGAAGTGCAAGTTAAAACATGGAATGTTTGACATAAGGACGCGGAAAAGCGCCACATAAAACAATAAATAATAAAACAATAACTAAAAAAGAAGAAACTACAGCGCAAAAAAGCCCGAGCCTAGCTCGGGCTTTTTTTTTAATCATTCCACTTTGAGTTTTGCATGCTAAACATCGAGTGGCAAAATATATCAAAAAATCAGTTTAAAATTCATTCAATGACATCGCATTCAACATGTTAGAAATATGCGGTTTTGTGTCGCATAAAGTATCGAAACATATAAAAAATTTATAATGGAATCGATGTGAAAAAAAAGGCGCTATTATCGTCATGAAAACCTGACGAAGTCGGCCATCTCTTTTTGCAATTGGGACGATTTTCCCTTAATATAATGCACTTGCTGTAGTGATGCACGGCAGTCAGCTGATTTATCAGTTGATTCGTATCAAAAGTTAACTTTATAAGCATCTCGGAGAAATCGAATGGCTTTAACAAACGCAGATCGCGCAGAGATCGTTGCAAAATTCGCTCGCGCTGAAAACGACACTGGTTCACCAGAAGTTCAAGTAGCTCTTTTAACTGCTCAAATCAATGATTTACAAGGTCACTTCAAAGAGCACAAACACGACCACCATAGCCGTCGCGGTCTTATCCGTATGGTTAACCAACGTCGTAAGCTTCTTGACTACCTTAAAGGTAAAGACGCTACTCGTTACAGCGCATTGATTGCTGCTTTAGGTTTACGTCGTTAATTCGATTTAAACTTTTATTTTCGGACTATTGCATGCTTAGTGCTGTATTACTGAAAACTAAAGTCTATCCAACCTTGGTTGGATAATGGGGAAGGGGCGATGATTCGCTCCTTCTTTGTGTCTCAAATTAGCATTTTTAATTAATGTTTTTAATATCTAGTGAGGTCGGCTTCTAAGCTTTGTCATTTATGTTGCAGCGTTTGGGGCGTTGAGTGAATGCCAAACCTTAGGGGTCTCCACTAGAATAAAATCAGGAAAAAATAAAACATGTCGATGTTTAATATTATTCGTAAAGAATTCCAATACGGTCAGCATCAAGTTGTCCTAGAAACAGGTCGTGTTGCGCGTCAAGCGAACACTGTAATCATCACTATGGGTGGTGTACAAGTTCTTGTTGCCGTTGTTGCTCAACCAACAGCTAAAGCAGGTCAAGACTTCTTCCCATTGACTGTTAACTACCAAGAAAAACAATATGCTGCAGGTCGTATCCCGGGCGGTTACGGTAAACGTGAAGGCCGCGCGTCTGAAGCTGAAACTCTTATTTCACGCTTAATCGACCGTCCAATCCGTCCGTTGTTCCCAGAAGGTTACTACAACGAAATCCAAGTGACTGCGACTGTGATTTCTTCTGACAAAACGATGGATGCTGACATTGCTGCAATGTTAGGTACATCTGCTGCACTTGCAATTGCGGGTACGCCTTTCCGTGGTCCAATCGGTGGTGCGCGCGTTGGTTTAATCAACGGTGAATACATCCTTAACCCGAACCACGAACAGCTTAAAGAATCTGACCTTGACCTTGTGGTTGCAGGTACAGAATCTGCAGTATTGATGGTTGAATCAGAAGCGAAAGAACTTTCTGAAGACCAAATGCTTGGCGCTGTATTGTTCGGTCATGACGAAATGCAAATCGCGATCCAAGCGATTAAAGAATTTGCTGCGGCTGCTGGTGCAACAGAGTCTACTTGGACTGCACCTGCGAAAAACGAAGACCTTCGTGCAAAATTAAAAGAAGCGTTTGAAGCGAAAATCTCTGAAGCATACACAATCGCTGTTAAACACGATCGTTATGCAGCACTTGATGCGCTTCAAGCTGAAGCTGTTGCTCAATTCGTTCCAGAAGAAGACGTTGACGGTATCGCTGACGACTTAGCTGAATTATTCGAAGACCTGAAATACCGTACAGTACGTGACAACATCTTGTCAGGTAAACCACGTATTGATGGCCGTGATACTAAAACAGTTCGTGCGCTTGACGTACAAGTTGGCGTGTTAGACCGTGCTCACGGTTCTGCATTATTCACACGTGGTGAAACTCAGGCGTTGGTAACAACAACTTTGGGTAATACACGTGATGCGTTAATGGTAGATACATTAGCGGGTACGAAAACTGACAACTTCATGTTGCACTACAACTTCCCTGCATACTCTGTAGGTGAAACTGGTCGTGAATCTGGTCCTAAACGTCGTGAAATCGGTCACGGTCGTTTAGCGCGTCGTGGTGTACAAGCTGTACTTCCAGCAGCTGACCGCTTCCCGTACGTGATCCGTATCGTATCGGACATCACTGAATCTAACGGTTCATCTTCAATGGCTTCTGTATGTGGTGCTTCTCTATCACTTATGGACGCAGGTGTTCCACTTAAAGCGCCAGTTGCGGGTATCGCAATGGGTCTAGTCAAAGAAGGCGAGCGTTTCGCAGTTCTTTCTGACATCTTGGGTGACGAAGACCACCTTGGCGACATGGACTTTAAAGTAGCAGGTTCTGCAAACGGTATTACTGCACTTCAAATGGACATCAAGATCGAAGGTATTACTGAAGAGATCATGGAAGTTGCATTGAACCAAGCGTATGCAGGTCGTATGCACATCTTAAATGCAATGAACCAAGTAATTTCACGCGCTCGTCCTGAAATCTCTATGCACGCGCCTACATTCCAAGTGATCAACATCAACCCTGATAAGATCCGTGATGTGATTGGTAAAGGTGGCGCAACGATTCGTGCGATCACTGAAGAAACTAAAGCAGCAATCGATATCGAAGATAACGGTACAGTTCGCGTATTTGGTGAAACTAAAGCGGCTGCTTCTGCTGCTGTTGCGAAAATCCAAGCGCTTACTGCTGAAATCGAACCAGGTACAATCTACACTGGTAAAGTGATTCGTATCGTTGAATTTGGTGCGTTTGTAAACATCCTTCCAGGTACTGATGGCTTACTTCACATCTCTCAAATTTCTAACGAACGCATTGCGAACGTTTCAGACGTATTATCTGAAGGTCAAGAGATCAAAGTACAAGTTGCTGATGTCGACAACCGCGGTCGTATCAAATTAACCATGAAAGACATCGAACAAGCTTAATGGTTTGTTGATTCACAGGGTTTCGGCTCTGTGAATGGATTCTAAAAAGCCTTGAGTGCAGTCAGAGTATGAACTTTGACTTGCTCAAGGCTTTTTTTATGGCATCATGCAAAAAGTAAACACAATAATAAATGAGATATGCAAACCTATTATTTTTTTCAGCATCCAACAGCCGCGCATATCTATGTGCAAGACCAAGTGCAATGTGAGCATCATCCTGAACTTGAGCCTGAGTTTATTTGGATTGATTGTACCCGTGAAGATGTCGTTAACCGCCCTGAGCAATGGCAGCGTGAGATTATTCAGGCGTGTGATCTACGGGTCAATGAATATCATCTGTGGGATATTTTAAATCTAGAGCATCCGTGTGCCTTTGACACACTCGATGATTACGATTTATTAATTTTTAGAAAAATGGTCACCCCCGATGACCAAATTGTTGCAGGCGCCGACGCGCTTGAAAAGCATGAGCGGGTCTTTGGTTTGGCGACTACCCCGATCAGTTTTTTGCTCACGCCCCAAGTGCTGATTACGGTTCGTGAAAAGGGCAACAAAGCCATTGAAAGTTATATCCAGCGGATTGAAACCTTAATTTCTCGTCCGATTGATGAACAAAATAAACCACGAAAATTAGCCATGACGCCCTTAGATTTGGCATTGCGCTTACTGAATAATATGGTGGATGGATACTTGGATTTACGTGTTCCTTTGACGCGCCGTGTCGAGTTTTGGCAGCAAGAGTTATTACAAGGGCATCGACGGTTTACCAAGTGGCATCAACTGTTGCAGGAAAATATGGCCTTTCAGCAAGTGGAAAACTTGTGTGAAGAGCAAATTGAAGCCTTGCAAGAACTGCGTGATGAAGTTGTGGATAATTACCCGCATTTGAAAGGCAAAAAGCGCAGTGAAAAGCAGGATATCATGCTGGTTCGCGTAGATGATTTAACTAGCCATATCGAACGCATTCAAAAACACACCACACGATTACGCAGTGCCGTGCAGGCCGCCATTGATCTGCATTTTTCAGCCGTTGCCAACCAAACCAATGAAAATATGCGTATTTTAGCGATTATTACGGCGATTTTCGCACCATTAACCTTATTAACTGGTATATACGGTATGAACTTTGAGTTTATTCCCGGACTCAAATCGCCAACCGGTTTTTGGATCATGCTTGGTATCATGTTGATTACCACGATTTTACTGCTGTATTATTTTTATCGACGGCATTTGGTGGGGCGTGGCGAAAAAAGTGTGATTGATATGCTGGCACAGCAACATGACGATCAACACATGAATTTGTTTTGGTTTATGGATTATGAACCAATTAAACAAACGGTGAAGGGCACAGTCAAAGGTACGGTTAAAACTATGAAAGAAATTGAGAAGCTGACGAAACTCAAATAGTTCGCGTTAGCTTCTCTGATGGATGGGTCTGCTTTAAATCCTTTGATAACTTCGAGACTCACCAAGGGTGCATATTTGAGTTTGCCTTTGCGTTTTAAGCACACTTCGACCAAGGGCTTGTACGGCATTGGGCGTATTGCAGTAAGTGTTCCACTATACGTCCCATCGGCATTTTTGACGATGGTCACATCACCGCGTGAATATCCTGTTTGGTCATCCATGGTTTTTCAAATACTCGTTTATCACTGGCATGTAATAGACTACTGAAACTGAGTAATGCCACCCAATAGGACATGATGCATGTGCATGATGAATCCTTTGTCATGATGTAATTGTTTTACATTTTGTTTTTTAAAGAATCTGCAGTACAACGCGATTTGACCGATCCTTATGGTCTTAGCAATTCAATTGCGTAGCCTCGTGGGTTGTACTGCGAACGACATGCATCATGAAAATTCCCCTATACGAGTCGATATCTCAAGATATATCATCATTTTCATTACTTTTCAGTAAGCGATAAATTTCATCTTTTAGCTTTAATTTCTTACGCTTAATGGTCTCAATATCCGTGTTGTAGTGATTAACAGGATCTAATTCCAATTGAATGATTTCGCGATCCAACTCATCATGTTCTTCAAAGATCCGCGCAAAATGCGGATTTTCATCACGTAACTGAGTGACCAAATCACGGTACTCAGGAAACATGTTTTTGACTTTTTTATTGCAATCTCGTGTTTTCATGGTTGTCGATCATTTCCTCTACAAGAAAAAAGAAAAACGCCCTGCAGGACAGAGCGTTCACGAATACATTTAGTGCGAATGAAGCTGTTGGTGTTTCACTTGGCGACGTAGTTGTTGGACTTCATCAATCAGGTCGAGCATCATGGCGACCGCAGTAAAACTGGCATCGAAATCTCGTTGAAGCCGATAGGCACGCCGTGCGCGAGATATATCATCGCCAAAAAATTGATGAATCCTGTCTTCTGAACGGCTAGGCAGAATATCGTATTCGAGTAGTTGCAGAACCCATTCTGGACTTTGCCCACAGGCAGAGGCAAAGTGTTGTAGATCAAAACTACTTTTTTCGTCTACGATTTCAGTCTGTTTACATCCGTCACAGACAATTTCACGATAATGAATTGTTGTCATGGTGCTCTCCTTAAGACTGTCGTGGATTAAATGACGGAAAAGCTTGAGCAAAAGCCGCATAAGCTTGTTGCTCTTGTTCTGTTTGTGCAGCTGGTATCACTATATTTAAAACCAGGTAAAGCTGTCCGGGTGTTTTGTTTGGTATCCCTTTGTCCTTTAATCGTAGCTGCTGTCCAGTACGCGCATTTTTAGGAATCTGTAGCTCTAATGTTTTGCCATCAGGACTGGTAAATGCAATTTTTTGACCCAATGCTGCTTCCCAAGGACTGATATTCAGTTGTTGGAAAATATCAGCACCTTCTACACGGGTTTGCTCGGTTTGTTTATACAAAATTTCAATGTATAAATCACCAGCAGCTCCACCGTTATAGCCAGCTTGCCCTTGGCCGGAGAGTCGAATTTGTTGACCTGATTTCATGCCTGCAGGAATTTTGACTTGTAGGGTTTTACGTTGAACTTCAGGCTCACCATGGGCATTTAAGCTCGGAATCTGCAAGGTGATATTCTGCGTTGCACCATGAAATGCGATTTCTAAATCCACTTCTAAACTGGCGTGTTGGTCTTCACCACGGAAGCTCTTGGTTTGGCGGTTTGCACGTTGATACTGATAGTCACCGCCACCAAAGCCTTGCCCAAAACGACCAAACAAGTCTTCAAATCCACTAAAGTCCGCATGCTGACCATCAGTCGTCGATTGGCGATAAAACTGAGATTGGTCAAAACCATCTTGGTTGCCAGCATTAAACCCAGCAAATCCTTGAGGATGATCGAGTTCAAAATCGTATTGTTTTTTCTTTTCGGCATCACTCAAGGTGTCGTATGCAACATTAATCGCTTGCATACGCGCTTCAGCATCAGCCTCTTTACTGACGTCAGGGTGATATTTACGCGCCAATTTTCGATAGGCTTTTTTAATTTGATCTGCCGAAGCATCTCGGGCGATCCCTAAAGTTTGATAGTGATTGTCTGGCATACTCTCTGTATAAATATTGATCATGTTTAAATCAATATAGAAGGGTTCATCAAACTGTCATAGGGGCAAACAGCATCTTATTGTTTCAAAACATGACAATAAAAAAGCCTCACGAGGAGGCTTTTAAAAACACATTTAAAATTAATATTTTATCCAAGTGACACTACGACCAATCACAGATACACCAACATACCCACGTATAGTTAAATGTTTTCCTGAAGCACTAAGTCTTGCTTTGCCTTTATAGATTTTTCCACCAATCGGGTCCAGAACTTTACCGTTTTGGAATTCACGTGGATTTTTTGGATCTTGTTTAAAGTCCCAAATAAATGGCAAGCCGATAAAAGGTTTATTTTTCAATTCACCTGGGCAGTTCGAGCAGACGCCCATTTTTTCAGTGCCAGGGACATTGCGTGTGGTGACAATGATGCCTTCATAGCTTCCATCGGCTTTTTTGCGAATTTCAACGTCTGCACGCGAATATCCTGTACGGTCATCGACGGTTTTCCACTTCCCCACTAGCGGATCGGTTTCCGCAGCGATTGACAATCCTGACAAAGTGCTAAGTAGTATTCCGGCAAATAATTGTTGATATATTTTTTTCATTTCATCCCCTGAAAATTCAGAATTGTGTTTTTAGAGTAACTTGCCTAAGTTATATATAAAGTCTTACAAAATCAATGTGATAGTTTGTGATGTATTTGGCATATTTTTTTAAAACACTGCTTTAATATGGAGTTTTTACTCTAATTTTTAAGTTAAAAAAGGCCTTTAATGATTTAAAGGCCTCGTGCTTAGTTTTTGACCCAAGTGACATTGCGTCCAATTGCAGAGCCTTCAGTACGACCATTGATGATCAAATGCTTGCCATTATTCATCAAACGAGCGCGTGCATTGTAGTGCTTGCCTGATTTGGGATCGAGCATCACTCCACCCACAAATTCATTGGGCTTTTCTGGATCAGCGCTTAAGCCGCTTAAAGTGGTTAAACCGACCATGGGTTTATTTTTCTGAGCACCGGTGCATTGCGTGCATGTCGAAACATTTGCTGTTCCGGGTACGCTTCGGCTTTGGATAATGGTGGCCGAATACAGGTCATGCTTATCTTTGCGAATCACCACATCGGCAAGGGAATATCCTGTTCGATCATCAATGGTTTTCCATGTCCCCACTAAGGGGTCAATCGCTGCAAAAGCAGAGGATAAACTGCAGATGGAGAACATGCCGAACAGGATAGAAGGGAGGAATTTAACAGCCATATAATTACCCACATTACACAAAAAGCGGATGCCTAAAACTTAAAGGCATAAAAATATTATGGGTTTAATGTAGCCTGAAATAATATGAATATTCTAGTGATTTTTTAAGAATTGGTATTTATATTTTGAGCCAAAACATGAACGAGTTGGCGCTAAATGAGGTTTATGCTGAACGTCTACGCACTAGTAAAATAGTCGGAATTCATCTCAAAGTAGATTATTATCGGCATGATGAACTCGTCTGGAGTTGAGTTCATCATGCCAATGAAAGCCAAATGGCGACTTTAGTTGACGCGGATCCAAGATACCGTCCGGCCGAGAAGCGTGGTTCCAACATAACCTCGAAGTGTCAGGACATTGCCGCGCGCATTCAATTGCCCTTTACCTTGATAAGTATTGCCTGAAAGTGGGTCGATCACCTTGCCATCGGTGTACGCATTCTCTTTTGCATTATGTTTAAAGCCAGAGAATATCGGTAAACCAATTAAGGGTGCATTTTTGAGTTTACCTTCGCATTTTTCACAAATCGTGGTGACAGGGCGGTTGGGGATGGCATGCACTTTGGTGATTTTACCGCTATAGCTGCCGTCTTTTAATTTAGTGATTTGGACTTCAGCACGAGCATAGCCTGTTTTATCATCTATGGTTTTCCATGTCCCGACGAGGTCTGCTGCATGTGCTGTCATTGGGCCAAAGTAGAACATGGCTAAAGCAATAGCGAGTGTTTTGAGTTTCATAATTTATCCAGTTTTTTTTTACATTATTTTTCAATTAAAAATAAAGCTTTGTTGGTTTTTTTGACTTTATTTCTGGCGCGATATTTCTGGCGCGATTCTACTCGAAAAAAAATTGATCGCAAATACAGCTGATCATGTTGATGCTTTATAGTTCGAACCCATTCGACTAAGCGCAAGAAAGTAGTAGGTCTAAATTTTATCGGGACAATAAAAAAGCACCCCGAAGGATGCTTAGATTTAGGCTTTTAATCATGCAATGATTTAGCTAAGGTGTTGACCAAAAAGGGATAAAGCTTCTTCTGCCGTAAAGGTATATTTTGTATTACAGAATTGGCAATCCATTTCAATTGGGTTTTGAAACTCTAAGGTTTCACGAACTGCAGCAACACCAATTTGTTCAAGTGCTGTCGCACAGCGTTCTTTTGAACATGTGCAGCCAAATTTTAAGGCTTCAGTTTCAGGTAGACGAACTTCTTCTTCGTTATATAAACGATATAAAATTTCGTTTGCAGATAAAGACGTTAACTCTTCTGCTTTTAATGTCTCGGTCAGCATGGTTAAACGTGGCCATAGATCTTCATCAACTCGGCGTTGTTCTTCTTCGCTATTCCGAGGTAATAACTGAATCAGTAAACCACCTGAACGGCTGTTGCTGCTTGCTAAGACGATGCGTGTTGGGATCTGTGCAGATAGATCATAATATTGCATCAAGCAACCCGCTAATGTCGGTTTGTCTAAAGGTACAATCCCTTGATAACGCTCACCAAATTCAGGCTCGATATTAATGAAAAGCACTGGGTTTACCAAGGCTTTCAGTACCGTGCTGCTGTCTTCAGCGGCTTGAAAGTGCGGGTCTTCTTCATAATCGGCAAGTGCGCGAACTTCACCGAGATGATTACATTCCGCCATTGCCCATTTAAAAGTGCCTGCAGCCTGAATTTGTAAGCTAATACGACCTTTAATTTTTAAGGTGCTGGCCAACAAGGCAGTCGCGCTGAGCATTTCACCCAAGAGAATTTGTACAGCAGGTGCATAGTCACGCTGTGCAAGAATCGTTTGTAGGGCTTCTTCAAGATGAACCACTTCTCCACGAACAGGGCTATCTTCAATAAAAAAGCGTTGGCGTAAATCTGACATAAAATTCTCCATAACCCTGCTTTAATGGTGACGATATTGTAAAACACAAGTCATTCATTATCATCTCTTGTGACATCAATACGATGACGTTGTAAGCTGCGTTGTAAATCAACACCTGTAGGTTTTTCACGGGCTTGCGCATCGCTTTCAAACAAATGTTCCAGTTCAGCTAAAGCGTTACGATGCGTTTCATAAATCTTTTGTTCATCGGTATAGATTTGCTGCTGTTGAGTCAGCAGTTTCTCATCATAATCACGGAACAATTCGATACTTTTATAGGCATCTTCATCGCTGATGCCTAAGTCGCACAGCATGTGATAGGCCATTCCTAAAGAGGATAAATAGGTTTCACGCCAAATATGCTCAATCCCCAAATCACGCAGCAAATGCACCTGATGACGGTCACGTGCGCGGACCAATAATTTTAACTGAGGGTAATTCAGACGAATATGACGCGCCACGTTCATTGAGTCTTCAATATCATCTATGGCAAGGACAAACACTTTGGCATGTTCAATGCCCGCAGCGCGTAAAATATCTGGTTGTGTGGCATCGCCATAATACAGATGACCACCATAATTACGTACGAAATCGACTTTGTCTAAGTTGCTATCAATGGCGGTAAAAGACAAATGCTGTAAATGCGCCACACGAGCAATGATTTGTCCGAAACGCCCAAAGCCCGCAATAATCACAGGATTATGTTCATCCGGAATGTCGTCATATTCGGGAATGGTTTTTGGATTAAAACGCGGCAAAATTTGTGATTGTATTAACCAGTACAACATAGGGGTCAACACCATCGACAAGGTGACGATGAGGGTTAATGGCTCCAAAATGGCTTGCTGTACGACATTTTCACTTTTCGCCACACTAAAGACCACAAAGGCAAATTCACCGCCTTGAGCCAACCAGGTCGCCAGTAAAATACTGTTGCGCCATGAATTTTTAAGATAACGCGCAATCGCCGTAAGTGACGCCATTTTGATGAGCATCAGTGCCAATGCACCACCGATAATGAACCATGGCATTTCAACGAATAATGACAGTTCTGTGGTCATGCCCACGGTCATAAAGAACAAACCAAGTAAAAGCCCTTTAAACGGAGCAATACTGGCTTCGAGTTCATGGCGGAATTCTGAGTCCGCAAGTAACACACCTGTGAGGAAAGCACCCAGTGTGGTACTGATACCAAGTACATCCATCAACACCACGACACCCAGCACTATAAATAAACCGACAGCGGTGATCAGTTCATGCGCACCACTTTTCGCGACGAAGCGGAAAAAAGGCCGCATTAAGTATCGACTAAATAAAAATAAGCCTGAAAAAGTCGCAATGATGGCAGCGAAATAGGCGATTCCGTGATGTGATGATTCTGTACCTGCGAGCAGGGGGATGACTGCAATCAGGGGAATTGCGGCCATATCTTGAAACAGCAAAATCGAAAAGGATTGTTGCCCATAGGTTGTGTTTAATTGCTGCTTCTCACTCAGCATCTGCAAGACAAAGGCAGTAGAAGAAAGAGCGAGAGCGAAACCGATAACGATACTGGCTGCAATGCCTTGTTGTAAGGCAAAAAAACTGCCTAGCGCTAAAACAAGACCGGTAAGACCAACTTGTAAACTCCCCATGCCGAAAATAGAACTACGCATGCTCCATAGTCGCTGTGGACGTAGTTCGAGGCCGATCAGGAACATCAGTAAGATCACACCAAACTCAGCGAGCTCTTGGATCGCTTCGGGATCACTGGCGATGTTAAAGACATCGGGGCCGAGCAAAATACCGGTGAACAGATATCCCAATACCGTTGCAATACCAAAGCGCTTGAGCAAAGGGACAAGCAATAAGGATGCGCCAAGGAAAATTGTGATCTGTAACAGTAGTGACATTTACTCGTCCTAGAGTTGTATTTTTGGTCGAAAGTTGCAATTCAGTATGACTGATTTTTCAGACTGAATTGTACGCGTTTAACTGAGTTCCTGTGGGTCTATATCGAGGCTCAATTTCATATTTGATGGCTTGTTATGCAAGATGTTTTGCCACCAATAACGCAGATAATAATGTAAGCGCGCACGATCTGTTGACAGCAAAACCATGTGGGATTGATAACGTCCCGCTTTGCGCTCCATCGGGGCAGGAATTGGCCCCCAAATGTCAATAATTCCAGCAGAGTCCTGACGCAGCAATTGGGCATGTTGCTGTAAAAATTCAGTATTGAGTTCTTGGTTTTTGGACTCACAGCGCACCAATGCAGCATAGCGAAACGGTGGCATTTGTGCCATTTCCCGTTCTTTCATGGTTTCTTTGGCAAATTTTCGATAGTCCTCATTGACCAAGATATTCAAAAGCGGATGGTCGGGTCTTAGGGTTTGTAAAAACACATCGCCTTTACGTTCACCACGGCCGGCACGCCCAGTGACTTGTACAATGAGCTGTGCAGTACGCTCGATGGCACGGAAGTCCACACTCAGTAGACCTGAATCGATATCTAAAATCGCCACCAAGGTGACGTAAGGGAAATGATGTCCTTTGGCCAGCATTTGTGTACCGAGTAAAATGGCAGGTTCGCTTTTTTGAATCTTGTCATAGATTTTTTGCCAACTGCCGACTCGACTGGTGGAATCACGATCGACCCGTATAACGTCATGCTGCGGAAATAGCTCATTTAGGCTTTCTTCAACCTTCGCTGTACCCATACCCACGGATTTCAGTTCTTGGTGATTACACTGTGGACAATGCTCTGGCATACGGTGAATGGTGCCGCAGTGGTGACAATGTAGGTGTTGATAGGGTGTGCGGTGTACCGTGAAATTGGCATCACAGTGCGGACATTTGGCCTGCCATGCACAGCTTTCACAAATTAAAACCGGGGCATATCCACGACGGTTTAAGAACACTAACACTTGTTCTTTTTTTTCAAGGCGCTTACGGATTTCACCAATTAATAATTGGCTGATTCCATGCTGTTTCTGTGCCACTTTCAGATCAAGGATGTGCATTTTCGGCATGACCGCAGTGCCCGCACGTTGGTTCAATTCCAGTACGGTCATTTTGCCTTGTTTCGCCAGTGCATAGCACTCGATACTAGGCGTGGCAGAACCTAAAATGACAGGGCATTGTTCCAGATGCCCACGGTAAAGTGCGACATCCCGAGCGTGATAGCGAAAGCCTTCTTGTTGTTTAAAGGACAGATCATGCTCTTCATCAATCACAATCAAACCCAAATTAGGCAGTGGCGTATAAATCGCAGAACGCGTGCCTAAGATAATAGATGCCTTACCTGTTTGCGCCGCTTGCCAAGCTTGCATACGTTTTGAATCGTTTAAACCCGAATGTAGTAGAGCAATATTGCAATGAAAACGTGATTGGAAACGGCTGATGGTCTGTGGGGTAAGTCCAATTTCAGGCACTAAAACCAAGACCTGTTTGCCTTGCTTTAGAATCTCTTGCATGATTTGTAAATAGACTTCGGTTTTACCACTGCCGGTGAGACCATCAAGTAAAAATGCCTGATATTGATTACGCGCCTTTAACACCCGATCAATGGCTTTCTTTTGCTCAGGATTTGCAGTGAGTGGCATTTGCGCCATGCTCATGGGCATCGGGCTAAAGTCCTGTTCCGCCAAGACACATTGGCAGATGCCTTTTTTCTCTAATGCTTTGAGTGTCGCGGTTTCCACACCTGACAAATTTAAAAGATTTTCACCTGTGCCTGTGGGATGTAATTTTAGTATTTTATACGCCTCTTGTTGACGCTCTGAACGTTTAATTTTGGCTTCAGCATTATGGTCAATCAGATTCCATGTCCGTGCCAATAAATTATAGGGCTTTCCTTGGCGTAACAGCGTCGGAAGGGCACTTTGCATCACTTCACCAATCGGAAATTGGTAATACTGTGCAGACCATGTCAATAAATTTAAAACTTTCTCATCTAAAATGGCACGATCATCAAGAAGTTCGGTAATGGCCTTGAGTTTAAAGCTTGAATCGAGTGGTGCATCGGGAGCAATTTTTTCCACGATGATACCGGTCAAATTTTGCCGACCAAAAGATACAGCAACGCGTGCACCTACTTCAGCTTGTTGGTATTGCTCTTGGTTTAAGCTGTAATCGAAGCAGTCGTATAAATATACCGGAACGGCGACTCGAACGCGGTAAATAGGTGTTGCAATGCTCGCTGAATTTGCCATAAAACGTGGATAAGTTCCTGATTAAATTTCGTCGTGATCGTAAAGGAGTTGTGTTAGAGTGAGCTCATATTTTATATCTAAGAATATGAATGATTTTGATGGTCAGACGCAACTGCGCTGATAGAAATTTTGGAAAATTAGAGCATTACAATGCCTGCATATCAGTTTACTGCCATAGACGCTTCAGGGAAGCAGCAGAAGGGTGTACTTGAGGGTGATTCTGCGCGTCAAATTCGTCAACAGCTCAGAGATCAGTCACTCATTCCAGTTGCTGTCGATCCGATTGAGCAAAAAGACAAACACGCGCAGCAGCGCTGGTTTCAAAAAGGGCTGAATGCCTATGACTTGGCTTTATTAACTCGCCAACTTTCAGTTTTGGTTGCCGCTGCAATTCCATTAGAAGAAGCGATTCGTGCTGTGGGAAAACAAAACGAAAAAGCCCATGTGCAAAACCTGTTGATGTCGGTGCGTTCTAAAGTTTTGGAAGGGCATTCTTTAGCCAACGCACTACAACAAGCGGGACGCTTTCCTGAACTGTATATTGCCACGATTGCAGCAGGTGAGCGTTCAGGTCATCTCGATCTCATTCTCGATCAACTTGCCGATTACACCGAAAATCGCTTTGCCATGCAAAAAAAAGTGCAGGGTGCGATGATTTATCCCATCATCCTGATGTTAATGTCTTTCGGTATTGTGATGGGACTCATGACCTATGTGGTCCCAGATATTGTCAAAACCTTTGACCAAAGCAAAGATGCCTTGCCGTGGATAACGATCGCTTTAATGAAAGCCAGTGATTTTATTCGAATGGCCTGGCCATTTTTATTGGTCGGTAGCGTAGTCTCGATTTTTCTCTTGGTTCGATTCCTCAGAACAGCGGCGGGACATTATGCCTTTGACCGATTGACCTTGAAATTACCGTTATTTTCCAAACTGTCTAAAGGTATTAATGCCGCTCGTTTTGCCAGTACCTTGTCGATTTTAACCAAGTCTGGCGTGCCATTGGTCGATGCTTTAAAAATTGGCGCAGCGGTCAGTAATAATTGGGTGATTCGAGATTCGGTCAACCTTGCGGCAGAGAAAGTAACAGAAGGTGGTAATTTAGCAACACAGCTTGAGCGAAGTGGTTATTTCCCACCGATGATGGTACAAATGATCAAAAGTGGTGAAAGTTCAGGCGAATTAGATCGGATGCTAGAACGTGCGTCGACGATGCAAGACCGAGAAGTGACGACTTTAATTTCAACTTTATTGGCGTTGCTTGAACCGCTGATGTTGGTATTTATGGCGAGCATTGTACTGGTGATCGTGATTGCTGTGATGCTGCCAATCGTGAATATGAATAATATGATTTAAGACATTCGAACAATGATGTGAACAGAGATTTGTAACATGCAAGTGAAGACAAAAAATATGAAGCAACAAGGTTTTACTTTAATTGAAGTGATGGTGGTCATTGTCATTTTAGGTGTTTTGGCAGCGCTGATTGTACCGAACGTGATGGGCCGTGGTGAAAAAGCCAAAGTTGATACTACGGCGATTACTTTAAAAAGTGTCGCTGGCTCATTAGATCAATACAAAATGGACAATGGTAAATTCCCTTCAATGCAAGACGGCGGATTAAATGCTTTGGTCACCAAACCTGAGTCTGCTAAAAACTGGTTGCCGGGTGGCTACATCAAAGGTGGCTATCCAAAAGACAGTTGGGACAATGACATTCAATATGTGATTCCAGGTTCTGAAGGCCGTCCTTATGATCTTTATTCATTTGGTGCGGATGGTCAGTCTGGCGGTGAAGAAAATGATGCTGATATTTACTATAAACACTAACTGAGAATAATTATAAATTCAGTTTTAATGGAATTAATCACTTCACTTAATAGGATGTTTCAATATTGAGTGAAGTGATAATAAATCTTAATTATAAAATTAATATTAAGTTGTTGAATTTACTTTAAATTATATAATATAAAATATGTGATATTTATAATAAGAATTATTCCCAATTTTATTGATTACAATAATCGTAAAATATGAATAAATATAGGCTTTTCATTTAAATAAAACCGAGCATAATATCTTTTATGGTACTTTTTTAGCCATGGAGGATAGTATGAAAGCATTATTATTAACGGATGAAATTAACCAATTTCATTGGTCTATGCTGAAATCTGTTCTTTTGATTTTAAGTATTCTGCCGACCAGTCAAGGCATTGTGTATTTATGGCAAAGCACTGAGGGCAGTAGCCAAATTATGGTGGGCTTCTTTGCCATGAGCTTAATGAGCTCATTACTGGCTTTAAGTTTTTGGTCTGCATTAAAAGCGACTGTGGCAAATTTAAAACAAGAACATGCATCTGCCATCGAACAAATGGTTGTTCGTCTTTACCGATATATTCCAATGGTGTCTTTAGCTGCCATGCTTTCCTATTTAGTTACGCAGTTATAACCCCAAAATTAAACCTTCCAAACTGGAGCTTGCTCCAGTTTTTTTATGTCTCGTGCTAATGAACAGTTAGCCTACATCAAGGCATACTTCTACATGATACGCGCTCTAACATGACCTTGCTTTGTCCGTTTTGACGCATCGAATGTCTGCTTCACATATCGTCAGCCTGAATCAAATTTTTATAATGCATAGATAGCCAGATGAAGCATAACAAAGAAAAGCAAGAGGAAAAGATGCAACAGATTGATTGGCAAGATTTTTTGAAAGTTGAATTACGTGTGGGGAAAATTGTACAGGCGGAAGTCTTTGAGCAAGCACGTAAACCTGCGTACATTATTTATGTGGATTTTGGAGAGGAACTGGGCATTAAAAAATCCAGTGCGCAAATTACACAGCTATATCAGCCGGAAAATCTATTGGGAAAATTGGTCGTTGCCGTCGTGAATTTTCCAAAAAAACAAATTGGTCCAATCCAGTCAGAGTGTTTGGTCACAGGTTTTCATAATGCAGAGGGGCATGTTGCTCTTTGTGTGCCTGATGCAGAGATTCCCCTAGGCACCAAGTTACTTTGAAAAAGTAGGGTGAACTGGCACCCTGAAAGTTTATCAATAAAAAACCGAGCTTTGGCTCGGTTTTTTGATCTTTTGTAGCGGAATCAACGGCGTGATTTAAAAGAAATATCAACTTTACGCGGGCGATAAATCCAACCGAGAACCAATAACAAGAATGAGAAAATCAACACAGGCCAATCACTTAAGCGAGTGTAAAGTGTTTCGCCTTGCATGGCAGGTAAATCACCACGCAGTACTGCATCTTTATCCATCGGTGCCTGTTTCACAATGTGACCATTATGATCAATAAAGGCGGTAATACCTGTATTGGTTGCACGAATAAACCAACGGCCATTTTCTTTGGCACGCATTTGAACCATTTGTAGGTGCTGATGTGGGCTCGCTGTTCCAGTAAACCAAGCGTCATTGGAAATAGTCACCAAATAGTCACTTTGACTGGCATTACGGCGCGTTAAGTTGGGATAAGCCACTTCATAGCAAATCGCTGCACCTAAATCATGACCTTTAACATTCAAAGGCTTTTGGTTGTTTGCACCACGTGAAAAGCCACTCATCGACGGGTCATTTTGTAGGGCAGGCAGTACCCAACTTAACATCCCTGAAAGCGGAATGTATTCACCAAAGGGAACTAGACGTTGCTTCTTGTATAAACCAGAAGATTCATCACCAGTTGCCATGATGGTGTTGTAATACATAGGGTGTTGGTTTTGCTGTGATTCTGCCAGATCCCAATAGGGAATACCTGTCACCCAAGCCGTACCTGTTTTATTGGCTTGGACTTTCATCGCATCCAAAAACGGCTCTATATCGGTTTGGAACATTGGAATGGAGGATTCTGGCCAAACAATGACATCACGGCCCCATTCGGTCCGACTTAATGACGCATATTTCATTAAGGTTTGAGCTTGGTATTCTGTTAACCATTTTAAATCTTGTGGAATATTGCCTTGAATTAAGGAAACACTCAGCGGTTTTTCATTTTTAGGCTGAACAAATTGCAATTGCGCTGCACCCCATGCACCGAGCAAAACAAGGGCAGAGGGAACAATCCAAAAGATGCGTTTACGCAGGATTTCAACCAAGGCGCAGGCCAATACAATGACCGCAAAAGATACTCCAAAGATCCCGAATAATGGCGCATAGCCATCGAGGAATCGTTCAGTAAATGCATAACCTGCAAACAGCCATGGAAAACCGGTAAAGACCCAAGTTTTACTCCACTCGAAAAACACCCACAGTGGCGCAAAGGTCAGTGGGGTTTCTGGAAAGAAGCGGCGGTAGAGCCAACTCTGAACTGCGGTAAACAGCCCCATCACAATCGCCATAATGGCAATCATCAAAACACTCAGTGCTGAATTGGTATCACCATAGACATGGATCGAGGTATAGAGCCAAAAAGCCCCAACAAACCATAAGCCAAAGCCATACGCTAGACCAATGAAAAACGATTGTTTAGGTGCACGTTGACTTAGGCAGGCATACAGAATGGCTGGAGATAAAATTGCCAACCACCAATAATGATAAGGTGCCAGCGACAAGCTGAAGATGGCACCTGAAAATAATGCAATCAGCAAAGGATAGATGAAAGGTAGCTGTTTTTTTTGTTGTGAGTGGTTTAGCAGCTTATCAAAGTAGGTTCTCATTTACGGACAGCTCGGATCAGATGAATAGTACGTGCATCTGCCTCCAAAATGGTAAATTCCCAGTTTTCAAGTTCAATCACTTGACCTTGTAAATCACTGACCAAGCCCATTTCTTGTAGCAGTAAGCCGCCCACAGTTTCTACTTCATCATCTGAAAAATCAGCATCTAAAAGATTGTTAAAGTGTTCAATTGGTGTAAGTGCTTGAACCAACCATGTATTTGCACTTAACGGGTCTTCATCTGGAATGATAAATTGAGCTTCTTCATCAACTTTGTCGTGTTCATCTTCAATTTCACCCACAATTTCTTCAAGAATGTCTTCTAAAGTCACTAAGCCTGAAGTTGTGCCATATTCATCAATCACAACAGCGATATGGGTTTGGGTATTTTTCAACATACGTAAAACTTGGTCAGAACGCGCGCTCTCAGGTACAAATAAGGGTTGGCGCATTAATGCACGAATATCGACTTTGGTGGTCGGTTCTGTCAAAAATGGCAACAAATCTTTGGCCAATAAAATACCGACGACATTGTCTGGCTGGTCTGAAGAAAAGACAGGGAAACGTGAGTGTGCAGATTCAACAAGTACATGCAAAATATCTAATAACTCATCATCTTCTTGTAAGCTGATCATCGCAGTACGGGGGGTCATGACCTCGCGGATTTTAGTTGCAGGTAAGTCGAGTACCCCTTCGAGCATGGCAACTGTATCGGGTTCTAAGAAGCGACGTGAATCTTGTACCAATTTCAACAGTTCGTCACGGGTTTCTGGTGCAGTGCCCAGCCATTTACGTAAGCCGCGCATGCCCCACGACGGGCCGGATTCCTCTTGCATGATCTTTCCTAAAGACTCTTAATATCTAATAAATGATGATTTTATCATACCGTAGAAAATACAGTTGTCTATTGTTAATGTTGATCTAGATGATGAGCGATCAAGTCATTTTAAGACGTTATCATCTGCATTTTTCAAGCTAACATTCGGTCGTTAGGATTATGCTAAAATAGCCCTAGATTTTAATACTGAGTTTTCTAATGTCTGAGCCTTCTGTGCCCCCATCAATTCAATTAAACACCCGTGGCTTACGTTGCCCTGAGCCTGTGATGATGTTGCATCAAGCCATTCGTAAATCAAAATCGGGTGATATTGTTGAGGTTTTTGCAACAGATAATTCGACCTCTTGGGATATTCCGAAATTTTGTATGCATTTAGGTCATGAGCTTTTGCTTCAAGAAGAACGTCTTGATGAAAATGGAAATAAAGAATTCCATTATTTGGTTCAGAAAGGTTAATTTAAGAGATTGTAAAAAATAATAATTATTAAGATGTTACATTTTTATTAATAAAATAGGCTGGTCAAGTCTGATGGCTAGCCTATATCATTCGCAGCATAATTATACAAAGTTTAAAAAACAGACTTTTAAAATGTTAAATTCGATTGCTCTTATACTTGAAAAATTAGGCTTATCCGCCCAAAAACGTGCCATTCATGTGCAATTTTCCAATCCTGCGTTGAATGAAGAGCTTTTTATTCAACGTATTGATGGGGAGCATGTCTTAAACCAAGGCCTGCAAGCGACTTTGATTTGCCTATCTACGAATGCACTTATTCCACTAAAACAATTTATTGGCGTACAAGTCGCCGTTGATCAAGTGACCGATCAGGGCGAACTCTTCCGCACCACGGGTATTATTACCGAAGCCACCCAAGGCCAGAGTGACGGTTCACTCACGCTGTATAAACTCACTTTAGAAGATGCAACATCGCTGTGGCATAAACGCAGGAACAGCCGTGTGTTTATGAACAAATCGGTGCGCGATGTCAGTGAAACTCTCTTTAAAGAATGGCAAAGCAAAAGTCCGCTCTTTGCTGCCAGTCTAACGCTAGATCTAAGCGGTTTAAGTCAGAACTATGATGTACGACCTTTCATCATGCAGTCGAATGAAAGCGATTATGACTTTTTAACGCGTCTTTGGCGCAGTGAAGGCATCAATTGGCTCATCGATGAAGCGCAATTGAAAGTGATGCATTCCAGTAGCCCGATCGAAAAACAAAAACTCCGCCTGATTGATGACAATAGCCAATATCAAGCACTCAGCCGTCGTAGTATCCGCTTTCATCGCTCTAGTGCCACAGAAAAACAAGACAGCATCACCAGCTTGATCGGTGAACGTAGCATTCAACCGACTGCGGTCCATGTGCAGCGCTGGCAAGCCGATGGACTGAGCCAAGAAGAAGGCGCAGGCTCAGTTCAAAGCAAACATCAGCATAGCCAAAGCCAAGACAATGCCAGTTTAAGTTTGGAACAAGCATGGCATATCAGCCCTGCATGGATGCAAGACTTAAAAGGCGAAGACCAAGCTACCGCTTCATCAAACAGTCAGATTGAAAAACTGAATCAAAACCTAACGCGCTATCACGAGCTACAATCGAAAAAATTCAATGCACAATCGACTGTGCGTGATACACAAGTCGGTTATTGGTTTGAATTGAATGAACACCCAGAAATTGATCAACACAGTGGTGCAGACAAACAATTTTTAATCACAGAAAAGAAATTCTATAACCAAAATAACTTACCCAAAGACCTTACTGAACAAGTCAATCAACTGATTGAACAAAGTCAGTGGAACATTAAACCGATCCATGAACAGGCCGAGCGTCAGGCCAATCAGCTCACATTACAACGCCGCAATATTGCGACGGTTCCTGCATATAACCCACTCGAACACCGTCCAAGCACCCATCCGCAACGGGCTAAAGTCGTTGGGCCAAGTGGTGAAGAAATACATGTCGATGAATGGGGGCGTATCAAAGTCCGCTTCTTATTTACCCGTGGTGATGATCACAGCCATGATGGTGGTGCAGGCAGCAATGACAATGATATGGATTCTGCATGGGTCGATGTACTTACTCCATGGGCAGGTGAAGGTTATGGCGCACGCTTCTTACCGCGCATTAATGAAATCGTAGTTATTGATTTCTTTGACGGTAATATTGACCGACCATTTGTAGTGGGGCGCATACATGAAGCACAGCGCAGTCCAACCCAATTTGATAGTAAAGGCAAACTGCCAGACACCAAAAAACTGGCTGGAATAAAAAGTAAGGAAGTCCAAGGTGAAGGCTTTGGACAACTTCGCTTTGATGACACGACTGGACAAATCTCAACACAATTACAAAGTACCCATGGCGCCACTCAGCTCAACCTAGGGAACCTCAGTCATCCCAAAGAAACCGCAGAAAGTGAGGGAAGAGGCGAAGGTTTTGAACTGAGAACCGACCAATGGGGCGCGGTGCGTGCAGGTCAAGGGTTATTGGTTAGTACACACCCACAACAACAAGCAGCAGCAATGCACCTCGACGCACAAGCTGCAAAAGATCAAATCGAAGCCAACTTAAACAGCAGTAAAGCTTTAAGTGAAGTGGCGAAAAATCAACAAACTGACCCACTTGAAGTCTTGGATAACCTAAAAAACTTTCTTGGACAAATTGAAAAAGGCAGTAAAGAAAAGGCGGATGCCTTTAAACAAGCCTTAATGATTTTATCTGCACCAAACTCAATTGCTGTGAGTAGTCAGGAAGATATTCATCTTTCAGCGGATGGGCAGATCAGCCAAAGTGCAGGCGATAGCATCAACCTTAGCAGTCAAAAATCCTTGATTGCCCATGCACAAAGCAAGATCAGTCTATTTGCAGCACAAGAAGGTTTACGCGCGTATGCAGGCAAAGGCAAAGTTGAAATCCAAGCCCAAGGAGATGGGGCGGATCTGATTGCACGAAAAGGTATTCAAATTATTTCCACGGAAGATAAAGTTGAAATCAAAGCAAGCAAAAAAATTGTTTTAGTTGCTGGTGGTAGTCAGATTGAAATTAGTAGTGCGGGTATATTGCCTACTACTAGCGGTAAGTTTGAGGTGAAGGCAGGGCAGCATAAGTTTGTGGGGCCTCAACAAGTAAATGTTCCAATCACAACCTTGCCAAATGAACTGAAAAGCTTCAGTCAACAAATTAAGGTCATAGATCATACTCAAAAAATAATGCCAAATGAAAAATATGTGATTGTAAAACCAAATGGAGAATACTTGGCTGGAATAAGTGACATTAACGCAATGACAAAACGTATTTTTACTCAGCAGAAGGAAAAATTAAGAATTTTGGTTGGTCAAGATGCTGAAGATTTTTTAAAGGATAATAATTAAATGAGTCAAATGGTTGATACACAAGAAGGAAAGCCTGAAACTGAAATTAAAATTGATAATTATTCTTTGTTGGTTGGATTTGAAGCAAATTTAGCAGAAATAGCTTTTGTTGAACGCAAAGTAGGTATTTTAAAAAATAAAGTTGAAAAAGTTCAAATTTTGCAAGGGGAGGGTAGTGATTATGGCCATGCTTTCTTTTACATAACCAAAAATAATGTTGTGGAGGCCTTTTTTAGTTTTGGCCCAACAGAAGAGTTGGGAGATATAGAATATAAAAAAGGTGAAGAAGAGATAGACGGAAATGAAAAAATTTATGCAAATGGATACGTAAATAAAAGGCCAAGTACAACTTCTTATTTAATTTATGAAGTTGTTCAAATATTTAAAATAAATATCACGGAAAAAAAATTTCATAAAATTAAACAAAAAGTAGCAAAAGTTGAAGCGGCAGTGCTTAAAGGAAAACCTTATAATGTAATTTTGAATGATACCTGTGCTGAAGAAGCAGAAGATATTTTAGATGATGTCATTGATGACTTGCCAAATGGAAAAGGATACATTGAAATTGATGGAAAAATTCCCCCTTTTAGGGTGGTAAATCCATATATGTGGTGTAGTCAATTTTATAAAAAATATGGAGATAATGCTTACATTTATCCTGAATATCCCGAGGATGGTAAAGGTGTCGATTTATTTGATGCTGATGGTGAGCATGATTTCAGTGTATCATCGTGGAAGTTGGAAAATGGTCAACTTGATCCTTTGTTTGAGAATGGCTATTACGAAAATTAATTTCAAATCATACTTGTAAGGGATATGGAATGCGTATTTTTTTACTAGTAATCGTATGGGTAAGTACTAGTTTTTTCGGCTGTTATGCAAATAATAGTGTTAATGATAAGTCGATAAATGGATTGAATATGAATAATGAATTTATTTCAAAAAATAATATTAATTACCAATTATTAATTGAAAGAATTATTTTTTGTGTAAAAAATGGAGATTTTAATAAATCAGATTTAATGCTTGGTAAGTTAGAAATTTTAGCCCACAAAAATAATAACTTTAAGAAGGAGCAAGGAGTATATTTTAATATCCCGAACTTTCCAGACTTGCAAGTTAATTTAATTAAAAATGTTGGTGATTCTGAATGGAGTGTTATTAAATTACATAGTAAAAATGTATTTTATACTAAATTTATCCCAAATTTTAATGACAATTTTTTTGAAAATAATAGTTCTTTAAATTTTAAGAAAATTGATTTTGACTCAAGATTAAGTAATTATAGGTATATATATTCTTATGAGGGATTGTTTGATGTTATATTTATTGTAAAATCTGAACAATATAGAAAACAGAAGCATCCTAATAACTTTCAAGCGTTTGAAATAAGAAGGTAGTTGATTTTTTTATAATAATTTAAAATTAACCCGCCTAAGCGGGTTTGTTGTCTCAAGCAAACTCAATATTTTATAGGCTTATAAGTTTATTAAATAAAGATATTGGGTTTAAAGCTATCATTTTAAATTTTTGGTGAAATTAAATTACTTGTTTTAAAAAAATAATACTTAAATATAGATGGGCTTTGTTGCACAAAGATTTCATAACTATATGATTTTAAAGGTTTTGATTATTTTTTGATCCAAAATTAAATTTATTTAAATCAGATACTTACATATTTATGCAACAAAGCCTTTTAGGCTTAGTGAAATTATTTCTTTTAATTATTTATAAAATATCTAAATCTAGTGGATATAAAATAATACATTGATAATTATTTTAAATGAAATACTTATGAAATTCATTTTTTATAGGAATTAGTTTTTTTGTAATAATATTTATTTAAAGAGTGTGATTATCTATTAAAAAATAAACCCGCATTAAGCGGGTTTATTTCAATCTCAAAAGAGATTACATATTAGGATAATTAGGACCACCGCCACCCTCAGGTGTTACCCAAGTAATGTTTTGAGACGGATCTTTGATGTCACACGTTTTACAGTGTACACAGTTTGCCGCGTTTATTTGGAAACGCTTAGAACCATCATTCTCTTCCATAATTTCATAAACACCAGCAGGGCAGTAGCGCTGAGCAGGCTCATCCCATTTTGGTAAGTTCACATTTACTGGAATAGACGCATCTGTCAGTTTCAAGTGAGCAGGCTGGTTTTCTTCATGAACGGTATTCGATACGAATACTGAAGACAAACGGTCAAATGTTATTTTACCGTCTGGTTTTGGATAATTCGGTTTGAAGTTCGCAGCATCGACAGTTTTTAAAGCACTGAAGTCGGGCTGTAAGTCATGTAGTGTAAATGGCACTTTAAAGATGTTTTGATCAACAAAGTTGAACGCACCACCCATCCATTGACCAAACTTATGCATAGCAGGGCCAAAGTTACGAGAGTTATATAACTCTTCTTTCAACCAACTGTTGTTAAACTTGTCAGTATACGCAGTTAACTCTTTAGTGAAGAAGTCTTCACCTTCAGTCACACGTGCAATGGCAAGGTCACCACCTTTTTCCACACCCGCAGCAATCGCTTCAAATACAGCTTCACCGCACAGCATGCCTGATTTCATTGCTGTATGAGAGCCTTTGATTTTCGCAAAGTTTAGGAAACCTGCGTCATCACCAATTAAGCTACCACCTGGGAAAGTGAATTTAGGTAGTGAGTTGAAGCCACCTTTTACAACCGCACGTGCGCCATAAGAAATACGCTTACCACCCTCAAGATATTGCTTGATCAGTGGATGTGTTTTCCAGCGCTGCATTTCCATAAATGGATACATGTGTGGATTGGTGTATGACAAGTCAACGATCATACCCAAAGTCACTTGGTTGTTTTCAGCGTGGTATAACCACCAACCGCCTGAAGAACCTGTTTCATTTAAAGGCCAACCTGCACCGTGCATCACCAAACCTGGCTTGTGTTTAGCAGGATCGATTTCCCAAAGTTCTTTAATACCAATACCGTAATGTTGCGGATCAGCATCTTTATCTAAATTGAACTGAGCAATCAGACGTTTACCCAAATGACCACGACAGCCTTCAGCAAATAATGTGTATTTGGCATGCAGTTCATAGCCAGGAGTAAAGTTATGCGTTGGTTCGCCATCTTTACCAATGCCCATGTCACCAGTCTGAATACCTTTCACAGTCCCATCTTCATGGTAAAGGATTTCAGACGCGGCAAAGCCTGGGAAAATAGACACTTCTAATTCTTCAGCTTTAGCGCCCAACCAACGAACCACATTACCTAACGAAATAACATAGTTGCCATCGTTATGCATGGTTTTAGGCACCATCCAATGTGGTGCTTCTTGTGATTTTTCATCAGACAATAAGAAGAAGGTTTTATCTTCAGTCACAGGCACATTTAACGGTGCACCTTGTTCTTTCCAATCTGGGAACAATTCATTCATTGCGCGAGGTTCAAGCACAGCACCTGATAGAATATGCGCACCCACTTCGGAGCCCTTTTCCACGACACAAACGGACAGATCGTTTAGGTTATTTTCAATTGCAAGTTGACGAATTTTAATCGCAGCAGATAGGCCGGCAGGACCTGCACCGACGATAACTACGTCAAACTCCATCGATTCACGTTCGATGTGTTCCATGTAGGACTCCTCATATTTCGGAAGGTGGCATCCATTCAATTCATTTAAATGGTGCTGCCATGAGTGTTCTTAATGCCCAGACACAATTTTTCTATCGTGTCTTTGATATTGTGGGCTAGTATAGTTTTAAACCGAGTTCTAGCCAATTGGCTGAATCATATTATTTTTCCGTCACTAAGGTATTTATTAGGCGGATGAAGCAGCAATTGAACGAAAACCCGACGAAAAAATTCATTAATAGGGATGATAGAAATTTAATGAACATTGCACAATACTTAAAAGATGGACAGTCCGGTCACAAAAGGTCAATCCCTCCATTAGATCAATGGCATCCAAAGCATTGTGGTGCAATGGATTTGAAGGTTTTAGCCAATGGAGAATGGTGGCACGATGGTCAATTGATCAAGCGGCAAGCACTCATTGATCTGTTCTCAACCGTGCTTTGGAAAGAAGATGGGAAATTCTATTTAAAAACCCCTGTGGAACAAATTGAAATACAGGTGGAAGATGAGCCTTTATTTGTCAATCAGGTGGATCACGTTGAGATTGACGCTAAAAACTATATTCAATTCACCACAACCACCCAAGACCTGATTATTGTTGATCAGGAACATCCGATTTTTATGCGTGAATATCAGGGTGAACTACGTCCTTATGTGCATGTTCGTTTTGGTATAAATGCCTTAATTCAACGTGCTGCATTTTTTCATTTAGTCGAGATGGGTGAGCTGCTTGAAAATGAGCAAGGGGAGTCCATTTTAGTGTTACAAAGTGGTGATTTGCACTTGCAATTAGGCACCTGAGGTTTAAGCTTTCCACCTTGTCATTCTGAATCTAAATTAAAGTGACCCTATGACCGCCATTCATCCCATTTACCCCTTAAATGTACCCATGCCAAAAGCGACTGCTGATGCGCCTATTGGGGTATTTGACTCAGGTATTGGTGGTTTGTCTGTTGCGTTGGAAATTGCACGTTATTTACCGAATGAACGGATTGTTTATTTTGCAGATACGGCACATGTCCCTTATGGCCCGCGTCAAGATCAGGACATCCGTGAACTGACTGCACATGCGATTGAGTGGTTATACCGTCAGGGGTGTAAAGTCGCGGTGGTGGCATGCAATACGGCATCGGCATTTAGTTTGGATTATTTGCGTGAACACTACGGTGAAAATTTTCCGATTATTGGCTTGGTTCCAGCCTTAAAACCTGCGGTATTACAGACCAAAAGTAAAACTGTGGCTGTCCTCGCAACGCCTGCGACTTTTCGGGGTAAATTAATCAAAGATGTCATGCAGCGATTTGCTGAACCTGCAGGGGTGCAAGTTTTGTCAGTGACTTCTTTGGAATTGGTGCCCTTTGTTGAAGCGGGGGCGCAAATGACTGAGCCTTGCCTGCAGACATTAACTGAGATATTACAGCCAGTTGTAGATGCAGGTGCAGATTATTTAGTGCTTGGATGTACGCATTACCCCTTCCTAAAATCGGCAATTCAGTATATTTTTGGTCAGAAGCTGACATTAATTGACTCAGGATTTGCGGTTGCACGACAAACAGCCCAAATTTTGATTAAAAATGAGTTATTATTTGAGCATAACCGCCAAGATTCACTGCGTATCGAATGTTATGTCAGTGGAAATAATGCGGAAAACTTAACACCTGTGGTAGCACGCTTAATTCAAGATGATCAAATCACTTGGAAAATCTGCAATATTCAGGCGGCAAGTTTAGAATTTTAATCATTGTGATTGAACGATTTTAGATAAAACAATTTAAATCTATTTGGGGTAGTCATGCTGTATGTTTCAGCAACCACTTTTTTGAGTGCTGGATATAGCGTGCAACGGGAAGAGGATCTCTAATGCTCGATAAGCGTTATCAAGTATTCATTTCCACATCTGGCAGTGAAATGCAGCCAGAACGGATCATTTTGGCTCAGACGCTTGTAGGGATGGGTTTTTTCTCTTGGGGGTTGGAACAGCGCACACCATTAAGTACGGCTTTTGCGCGTCGTCAAATTGATGACTGTGATTATGTGGTGATCTTACTGGGTAGTCAGTATGGCGAGCAGTCTGTTTCAGGTGTGGGTTATATGCACCTTGAATATATTTATGCAGTGACGAAACAAAAGCCGGTCATTGTGTTTATGCATGAAGATCCAAATTCACGTGATCTTTCTTTGCATGATGAAAAGCCTGAGCTACGTGAAAAATTCAAAGACTTTCGTAAGCTATTGCAAAATGAAGTGGATCAAGTCTTTAGCTATCGAACCTTGCGTGATTTAGAAATGGCAGTGCGATTGAACATGCCGCAAATGCTAGAGCGCTATCCTGTTTCAGGTTGGGTTCGTCCGCAAAATACCCAAGCTTTGCATGATGAAATTGATCGCTTAAAAGCCCAGTTAGTTCAACTCGAAACAGAATCAGGAAAACGAGAAGTCGACCCATTCCTGAGCTTACCGAAAGTGTCTATGCATGAAGTGTTCTCTTTTGAATATCGCATGCATGCCTATCAAGACGGCAATTTTAAAGAGCTGAAAGTTCAGAAAAAAATGACGTGGGCACAGTTGCTTTCGATTTTAGGTTCAACTTTTGTCAATCCGACCCCAGAAGAGTTTTTCTCTAAACGCATGAATGAATTTCTAAACGAAACAGGTTTGGAAGATGCCCGCGTTGAAATGCCTCGTGCGCATGCGGTTGCTCGTGCTCAGGTGAATATTCGGGCTTTGCATAGTATCAAGAGTCAAATGCGTCAAAATGATTGGATCATTCCAAATGGACGTGATGACCGTCAACGCATGTTGTGGCAAGTGACCTCGAAAGGTCAAAAACTACTGGAAAGTAATTTGTTGGATAATGATCGGGTTTTCCAATTTAAAACTGTATATTAATCTGTTTTATAAAATAGATAAAAAGCTGCTACATTAGCGTCATTCAAATTGATGGAAAAAGTGTAATGTTGTCTGCCGAAAAAGCTAAAGTCACCATTATTCTGGCGAACTTAGGCACGCCTGATGCGCCAACTGTGCCCGCAGTGCGTCGTTTTCTGCAACAGTTTTTGTCAGATCAGCGGGTGATTGAAATTCCAAAACCGATTTGGCAATTGATTTTGCGTTTGTTCATTTTGCCATTTCGACCTAAACGTGTTGCACATGCCTATGAAATGGTTTGGGGCAATGATTCGCCTATGCGTGAAATATTGTTGGCGCAAGTTGACGCTGTAAAAGCACATTTAACTCAAGCGTATCCAGAATTTGAACTGAAGGTGGTTCCTGCCATGACCTATGGCAATCCAGGCATTCAAGCAGCTTTAGATCAATTGGCACAGCAGCCACAAGACCACATCGTCCTGTTTCCACTATTCCCACAATATTCAGCAACATCGACTGCACCGCTATATGATGCGATCGCACAATGGATTCCGCAGCAACGCAATTTGCCGGGCTTGAGTATTATTCGTGATTACTATCAGCACCCGCTATTTATTCAAGCTTTAGCGCAAAGTGTGCGTGATTATCAAGCGGAGCATGGGGTCGCGGATAAGTTATTGATGTCTTTTCATGGCATTCCACAGCCTTATGCAGACAAGGGTGATCCCTATGCTGACCGTTGCCGTGTAACAGGACATTTAGTCGCGCAAGCGCTTGGTTTAACTGAAGATCAATATGAAATCAGTTTCCAATCTCGCTTTGGTAAGCAAGAATGGGTGAAACCTTATACTGATGCCACTTTGGACGCATGGGGCAAACAAGGCGTGAAATCGGTACAGGTTATGAGCCCTGCATTTTCAGCGGATTGTTTGGAAACGCTAGAAGAGTTGGCGCTGCAAAATGCTGAAATTTTCCAAGCTGCAGGCGGTGGTGAATATGGTTATATTCCTGCATTAAACGCGCGGGATGATCATGTCGCATTGCTCAATTTATTACTTCAAGCTAATCTTGATGCCTTAAAGCAAACATTAGCCCATTCATCGCCTTGAGGTTTTCGCCCTATGTTGCAAGTTAAAATCGTGCCCGTTACGGCATTTCAACAAAACTGTTCCATTGTTTGGGACTCTGAGTCGAAAGAAGCGGTCTTGATTGATGCAGGGGGAGAGCCTGAAAAATTAAAAGCCGAAGTTGAAGCGCTCGGTTTAACGGTCAAAGCCTTGTGGTTAACGCATGGCCATTTAGACCATGCAGGTGCGGTTGGGGCATTAACCCAAGCTTGGAATGTTCCAGTGATTGGCCCGCATAAAGAAGATGCGTTTTGGTTGGACATGATTCAGGAGGTTTCTGCGAAATACGGTTTCCCGATCCCTGAAAATGTCCATGTGACCCAATGGTTGGAAGGCGGCGAAACCTTGAAGCTGGGTGCAGAAGAGTTTGAAGTTCGTTTTGCACCGGGGCATACACCAGGTCATGTCATGTTCTATAACGCAAAATATGCCGTGCTTTGGACGGGGGATGTGTTATTTAAAGGCTCGATAGGCCGGACAGATTTTCCACGCGGTAACCATCAACAATTACTCGACTCCATTCAGCGTGAATGTTTTAGCTTGCCGGATGACACGCAGTTTATTTCAGGGCATGGTCCAATGAGTACCATTGGTTATGAAAAACAACATAATCCTTTCGTTGCTGGTAAAGCGGGTTAAGCAACTAGATTGAGAAACTTAAATTAACAAAACAGGAATCCAAACGGATTCCTGTTTTATTTACCTAAATAATAGGGTTATGCACTTGAGTCCTTAGAATTGGTCTTCTTCACGGCCACCATCGGCCTGAGGTGCATCTTGTGTCGGCAGACGATATTCATCATTGGCCCATGCACCGAGATCAATCAATTTACAACGATCTGAGCAAAACGGGCGATATTCATTATTTTCCCAAGTCGTCAATGCGCCGCAGCGTGGACAATTCATGGTGGTGGGCATGCTTAACTCCAGCAAAAACGGATGATTCAATTAGGCAAATACAGTCGCAGTTGTTAGACTTATGCCGTTCTGTTTAGTTTGATCTGTTTATGCCTATTCGTCAATTTCAAGCGCAGCGTATGCGAGCTCCCCGTGATTTTCAGCCGATTGATTCCACGCCGATTTGTGTGGAAATTGGGGCTGGTAAAGGTAAACATGCATTATTGTTTTCAGCCAATCACCCTGAATTTCAATTGATTGCTGTTGAGCGGACACGTGAAAAATTTGTGGCAATGCAAAAGCAGCATCAACTTGAAGGGCAAAGCAATTTAGCTCCAATTCATGCTGATGCATTGCCTTGGGTAGTACATGCCTTACATCCTGCGCAAGTACAGCAATTCTTTATTTTGTATCCAAACCCTGAACCGCATAATCCTGCACAGCGCTGGTTAAATATGCCGTTTTTTGAATTTTTATTGTCGCGTTTGCAGCCGGGTGGTCAGATTACCTTGGCCAGTAATATTCCTGAATATATTGAGGAAGCGCAGCAGCAGTTAATCGATGTTTGGAAGCTACCTTTTGTCAAAGAACGCATTGCAGAGACTTCAGCACGTACACACTTTGAGATTAAATATCTAGAACGTGGTGAGTTGTGCCAACAATTATTGGTGACTAAACCCGCTGGCTATACCACACGTTTTGATGATTTTCAGCCGCTACAAGGCAAGCAACCCACCGAAGCATCTGCGGAATAATTGGGCATGACTCAGCGTATTGCAATCATTGGGGCAGGTCCTGCGGGATTGATGGCGGCGGAAGTGCTTAGCCAATTTGACTATGACATTCATGTTTATGAGCAAAAACCATCGGCAGCCCGTAAATTTTTAATGGCTGGCAAGACGGGGCTGAATATTTCGCATGCAGAACCCGTTGAACAATTTGTGCAGCGCTATGATCAAGTGGAATGGCTGAGCCCATGGGTTAAGCAGTGGGATGCAGCATGGATTCAACAGTGGATGATGGGGCTGGGCATTGAAACCTATATTGGTTCATCGGGTCGGGTATTTCCTATTGAAATGAAAGCTGCGCCTTTGCTGCGAGCCTGGTTAAAACGTCTCAGTCTCGACGGGGTGCAGTTTCATTATCGACATCAAGTTTTGGACTTACAGTCCAATCAGCTGACGATTCAAAACCTTGTTGATGGATCAAATCAAGCGCTTGGCTTTGATGCGATTATTATGGCATGTGGGGCTGTGTCTTGGTCACGTTTAGGCAGTGATGGCGCATGGCAAAAATGGCTGCAGCCTGAGAGTATTGAAGTTTTTCAGGCCAGTAATGCCGGTGTGGAACGCGTTTGGTCGAAGTTCATGCAGCCCGTGTTTGGACAGCCTTTAAAGCGGGTCAATGCATGGGTCGAGCAAGCCGAGCCGACCCAAGGTGATATCATCATTTCACACTATGGACTGGAAAGTGGATTGATCTACAAACAAGGTCGAGCACTGCGTCAACAGGTGAAATCTGCTCAGCCCATGCAGCTAACTTTGGACTTATTGCCAGATCAAAGTGTTGAGCAATTGGCTAAGAAATTACAGCCTTCGAAAAAGCAATCTTTAACCAATGTTTGGCGTAAAGCCGGTTTAGATGTGGCGAAAGCTGCACTGGTCCGTGAACTGGTGGATAAATCTTTGTGGCATGAACCTGCCTTACTTGCTGCGAAAATTAAACACTTAGATATTCAACTTGATGGATTTCGCCCGATAGATGAGGCGATTAGCTGCGCAGGTGGTGTGAAGCGTTCAGTCCTAAATGATGGCTTACAATTGAAGAGCAATCCTGCAGTATTTGCTTGCGGTGAAATGTTGGATTGGGATGCGCCTACTGGAGGCTATTTACTAACAGCCTGCCTTGCAACCGGTCGAGCAGCGGGTGAAGGGGTTCAAAACTATCTGGTTTCTTTGCAGAACTAAGCGCTTCAAATTGTCACAATCTTGCTGAGGAGTTGTGATATTTTGAGATGAAATTCTTCTAAGAAAGACCACTATGCGCGTACAAGAACAATATACCGGAAGCTGCTTGTGTGGAGCGGTTTGTTATGAGATCAATGGTCCGGTCGGTGAGATCATGCAATGCCATTGTTCTCGGTGCCGCAAAGCCAATGGTACAGCATTTGCGACCAATGCCCCGATTGCTAAAGCAGATTTTAAAATTGTAGCCGGTGAGCAGTTTCTGAAACAGTATGCGTCTACCGCTACCACACAGCGCTGTTTTTGTAGTGAGTGTGGTTCGCCGATCATCAGTATAAAGGCTGAAACGCCTGATTATTACCGCTTACGTATAGGCACCTTAGATACACCTCTGACGCAGAAACCAACCTGTCATATCTTTGTCGCATCCAAAGCAGAATGGGATGATATCGCAGGTGATTTACCACAATATGCTGAACGACCATAGCGAAAATCAAGATTGAGCAATCACATCAAGGGCAGGTTTGCACCCTTGATGTTAAGTAATAAGCTCGTATCGCTCTCTCATTCATCCAAGTTGAATTTGGGTGCATAGATTGCAACAGGGTGGATGATTAGGGTTGTCGAGTTTTTTGTAGTTCAGGATATTGTTCTTGCCAATGTCCCAATTGTTCTTGAGCATGAATAAACTGACCGAGACCTTTGACACTATCACTAGGATTTTTCAACTCACCATCGGCTGCTTGATTTTTCTCACGATAAATTTGTGATTGATTGTCCCAGTACTGATACATCAAGCCTTGAATATAACGGCCTTGCTCAGTTTTCATTTCGAGTTCTTTGAGCATATTCAGTGCTGACTGGATGTTGTCACGCTTACGCTGTGTAGCAAATTCATCAGTGAGTTTGCCTTCCTCACGCAGTTTCATCAGCTCATCTTCCATCTCATCGCTAATTTGACTAAAGCTCTCATCATATTGCGTCAGAAGCGTTAAGTCGTGTAGATCATCTGGGGTCTTGGCAAAGTTTTTAATAGGATCACTATTCAGCTCTTTCATGATTTGATCGTCGGAACTGATTTCACTATTTTGTTCCACCGTTTTTGATGATTTTTCACATGCAGTGAGTCCTAAGACTGTACCCATGAGGAAGATGACACTGAGTTTTTTTAAAGAGATTGGCAAGAGCATAATCGTGTCCTAATGTGTTTTTCTAAAGATATAGACATGCGTGATATAGGGAAAATCAATGAAATCCTGCGCAGTCTTTTGGGTTGATTCAGCCACGATATTTTCAAATTGTTGTTTCAGTTTTTGTTGTTCATCCGGGCTTAACGCTGCAATAAAACTGGTGGACAATAATCGTTTGGAAACCACGTGTTCCACTGTACCATGATGCAATTGTTGAAAGGTGGTTTCGGCAATTAATTTGAACACTTGCTGCTGCTCAAACACTTTTTGCCATTGCCCACTATGATAACGTGGTGTTTCACCTTCGAGTTCACTCAAGATATCAGCGAGTTGTTTGACCCAATTGACTTGGATATCACGTTGGTTCCAAATCAATACAAGATCCCCATTGGGAACTAAGATACGACTGATTTCATTGAGGGTTTCAGGGGTGGCAAACCAATGAAAAGACTGGGCACAAAATACCGCTGCCACAGAATGATCATGCAGTGGAATCTGATCACTTTGGGCGGCTAAAGTTGCAATATGCGGATGTTTTTTCTGCAATTGTTGCAGCATTTCATGCACAGGTTCGATCGCGGTGATATTTTCACTGAGTGGGCGAATATACTCGAGAAATTTGCCTGTACCTGAGCCTAAGTCCACCAGATGGGCTTGAGGGGCTAAAGCTAAATGTTGTTGTAGCCACGCACTGATTTCAATCGGGTAGTCAGGGCGGGCTTGTTGATAGAGTTCAGCTGCAGAGCTAAAGCCTTGTTGTGCGGCAGGATGTATTGAATGTGTCATATTCTGCACTTTTTAATCTGTATGGCCTCTATAAAATAGCATATTCGGAACAAGATAAACTTTGAATGCAACAAGGAAGGAAAAGCGTGACGCAACAAGGACTGGAGCAAAGCACAATGGAAAAGCACATCATTTTTGAAGATGATCAAATTCGTGTCATTTTTCAGCCTGGCAATTCTCGTGAGCTTATTTTCTCCTTCGGTGATTTGATTACCCGTGCCAAGGGTTTGAGCATCAATGCCGAGAAGTCTTTGCAAAAATATGATTTTAATGTGATCGGTGTGATGCCGAAACAAAAATCGTGGTTTCCAGCATCGTCAATGCAACCGATGTATCAAGCCATCAAGCCGATCCTAGAGCAATTTGAGATGCGTATTGCCTATGGTGGTTCCATGGGCGGCTATGCTGCCATTAAGTATGCCAATTTATTTGGTTTTCAGCGCGTGGTCAGTATGGTGCCGCAGTACTCCATAGACCCAGAAGACATTGTCGATACACGCTATGGCATGTTCTTTCAGCCCAATCTGCATGCCAATATGCGGGTACTTGCTGAAGACGTATCGACTACACGCGAATATATCGTGGTGTATGATCCTTATTGCCCAGAAGATCGCGCTCACTTTGAAAAACTACAGGCTTTAATTCCGCATGTGCATGTGTTGCATCTGCCGTTTACAGGGCATGATGCCATTGCAGTGTTGGCGAGTTCAGAACTGTTAAATGATTTCTTAAGACATCCTTTTGATGCGCCGTATTTTTATCAAAAAATGCGTCGGGTTAAGAAAAACAGTAAATTCTACTATCGAAAAGTCATTGAAAATTTACTGACACGCCATCGTGATGCCTTGGGTGAAATTTTAAAAAGCAATTCGTTTCAGCTTGATCCACAATTTTTTGATGCCAAACAAAAGCAGACCTTATTACGGGTATTGTTTAATAACAAACAAGTCAGTGAGCAAGATCTGCAAAAGTTGGGGATCACAACTTTTGTGCCACAGGATAATCGTAACCTGTTACTCGACCAGTTTGAACATGGTTTAGTGTTTAATGTGATTAGCCAAAAAATTGAAAGCTATGCAGCCGGTGTGATTGCGCTGAATCACAAGTTTTTGATCCCTTTGCAGCCGAAGGGCACAGGCCTGGTATACGTACAAGTCCAAGATGAGCGTTACATGGTGGTGATGAATGACCGTCAGGTAATGAAACTGGTCTTAGCTCAAGATGAATTGGCGACAGGTATGCATCCGATTTTAATGCAGAAATATGTGGGCTATTACACGCTGAACTATAAAGAACTGCGTTTGAGTAGTGATGAATTTGGTCAAATCTTCTTTGTGGAAAATGCCGATGCATCTTGTCAGTTCGTGGTGCAACCCGAACAAATTTAAGCTCGATATTTAGTTGAAAATCCAAAGCTTGCTAATTTGTAGGAAGAGATTATGATGAGAGAAAGGCAGTATAAAAAACAATCATACTGCCCAAAACATCATAAGGAATATGAGGGGTATCAGTATGCATTCAACGCAGATGCTTGCTGTATTATTCATCTTAGTGCTGACCATGGGTTCAGCCTATGCACAGGGGGTTAGTTCAAGCATACTGGTTTTTAGCAGCAGTATGTTGTTACTTACGATACTGACCATTTATGTCATACTCAAAATTCGAAATTCACTGCAACATCATCTCGATAAACCCGCGAAATAGCGGGTTTTTTTATATGCTATTCGATTGCACTTTGGTGCATCACAGGTTTTAATCATTCACAATCGAATCTTTATAATCGGCCAGAAGGGAAGCAGCCATGAAAGCGGTATTTCTAGATTATCAGTCTCTAGATAAACAGGACTTAGATTTTAGCGGACTAGACGCACAGTTTGATGAATTGACACTCTATCCCGCAACAACGGCTGCAGAGGTTGCTCAGCGCATACAAGGGGCTGATGTGATTATCAGCAATAAAGTACACATCAATGCTGAGCACATGCAGCTCAATCCGCAATTAAAACTGATCTTGATTTCTGCTACTGGCACCAATAATGTTGACCTTGTACACGCACAGCAACAAGGCATCGTGGTGTGTAATTGCCAAGCTTATGGCACCGCTGCGGTCGCACAGCATACCTTGATGTTAATGTTGAACTTGGCGACATCATTTCGACAGTATGATCGGGCGGTCCAACAGGGAGATTGGCAAAAAGCGGATCAGTTCTGCTTACTGGATTTTCCAATTATTGAGTTGGCTAGTAAGACTTTGGGGATTGTTGGTTATGGCGAATTGGGGCAAGCCGTGGCCCATTTGGCTAAAGCTTTTGGCATGAAAATTATGATTGGTGCGCTACCGAATCGACCTATGGCGGCTGAGCGTGTAGCATTTTCTGAGATGCTAGCGCAGGTCGATTTTCTGAGTTTACATTGTCCTTTAACTGATGAAACTCGTGATTTACTCAATCATGAAAGCTTGGCTCAAATGAAAGCATCGGCCTTTGTGATCAATTGCGCACGAGGTGGTGTTGTCAATGAAACTGCCTTAGCTGAGGCATTAAAATCAGGCACGATCGCAGGCGCAGCAACCGATGTCTTGACGGTTGAGCCACCCAAGCAGGGTAATGTGCTGCTCGACCCAAGTATTCCAAATTTAATCATTACCCCACATAGTGCATGGGGAAGCGTCGATGCACGACAACGCATTGTGCAGCAATTGGTGGAAAATGTAGAAGCCTTTGAAGCGGGCCATCCTCGTCGTCAGGTCAACTAAATTTTGTCTTTAACACTGCTTTTTCTGTGTTGGATTGATGCTTTTACAGCTCTGTATGGCATTGACCGTACGTGCGGTATATCTCTGTAAGCAATAACACTTTTACAGTGTGGTGAATCGCTTCAAAGTGAAGATGCACAGCATTAACAGGCTTTAATGAAGGCTGGTTTGAAATGATTTTTGATCCGCTCAAATTCAAGTTCAGTCTTGATACTGTTTGGCATCATGATTCGTAAATAACTTTTTTCGAGTTTAAAAGGCTCTTTGGTATTGGGTACAGGATTAAAGCCACCATTTGGGTAGATCAAATTTGTCTCATAGGCACGTAAAATCTGATCATTGTGAAAATAGAAACTTGTTAGGCTTTGATAGGATTCACCAAAAACATAGAGGTTTATTTTGCATTGACCATCAAGTTGATACAACGTCGCTTCATTGCCTTCAGTCGATTTGTATTCTTCGTCATCTAGCATCTCTAAGGTTTGTAATAATTTACCTTCGGCATCATGGTTATATTGGTATGAATCGTACAATTGGGGAAAAATAGTTTGCAACTGTGGATAACTTTTCAACAATTGTGGAAAACGTTGTAAGCCAATCATAGAGCCAACACAGAGCAGAATGCCAAGCAAGATACCAAATAAAATTCGCATTTTTTTCTCATTAATTCATTGTTTTTATAGGCATAGGCCAAAGACCAAAAGTATTTAATTTTGGTTTTAAAAAAGCCCAACCAAAGTTGAGCTTTTAAATGTGGTGCTAAATTATAAATCAGTCACTGGATAGGTCGTAGACGTTGAACTCGATGGATAGCTACTTTGTGGATATTGATTGTTATTTTGCCCCGCATTGTTGCTCGGAGCCGTATTGATTGTATTGCCTGAAGACGGTTCACTCAACGACTGTTGGCTAATGGGCGCAGGTTGGCTGGTTTTGCCTGTGATATTTTCACGGGTTTGCTTCAATTTTTCATTGACGTTTTGGGTGGCTTGCTGTGCGCCCTGATCAACCTGTTGTACTGTATTTTGAGTAGCAGTTTTCGTATTGTCCCAAGCTTGGTTGACCGAAGGCTTAATTTTAGAAATTCCACGTTCAGTCATTTCACCAATATTTTTAGCAGCACCGACCACGCCTTCTTGGGCTTTATAGGCCCACACATGCAATAAATTTGGATTATCGCCATAAGGGCTCACAGGTTTTTTCGCTTGTTGCTCAGTACTTTGCGCTGCCGTGTTTTCTTGTGCCCAAAGCATGGGTGTCGTGAATATTAAGCTTAGGCATAACGTTGCTTTTAATGAAATCTTCACAGCTTCACCTCTGAGTTTTATAGATTTTCTATCTGATGAATGGTTTTAACGCATTATAGGAAAAATTGCAGCGAAAAAAACTTGCCTTAGCAAAATCAATACAGCAAATGACAGCTTTGTACACGTTTGTATTTTGCATAAGGTAAAAAAGGCCCACCGAAGGGTGAGCCTACTCTCTGGAGGAGAGGGTATGAAAGCCAGTTTACTTATTTGTGAGCACCTAAGCTGGCTTCATGTGAGCTATGGACTTCAGCTTGTGCGACAGGCGTTTGCAACTGTACATTGCTACTGCCACTCACATTGGCTTCTTGACCTTTTTGGAAATTCGCTTTGGTTTGTTGCCATTTTTCACTGGCAAATTGGCGACCTTCCTGAGCTTTTTCACCTAAATAGCTCTTGGTTTGATCAACTTTGTTGTCGACATTGCTTTTACGTTCATCAAGTTTTGCTTTGTCTTTTGCAGCTTTTTCATCGAGCTGTGCTTTGCGCTCATCAAGCTTAGCTTTATTTTGCTCAGCCTTGGCATCGATCTTGGCTTTCGCTGCATCTGACTTTTCATCTTTAGACTGTTTTAGGTCAGCCCATTTATTTTTTGCATCTTGCTTTTTGTCAGCACTGAATTCTTTGGTGTCTTGCCATTTTTCTTGGGTGAATGTTTTGGTCTTATCGACGCCTTTTTCAATTTTGTCACCGGCTGTATGCGCAGACTGATTAATGTCTTGTTTTAGATTTTGCAGTACAGACGGTTGCTGTGTTTCAACTTTCGCATTGGCTTCTACTGCGGTGTTCGCAAATAGTGGGGTGGTTGCGAATAATGCTGCGGTGATCAGTGTTGTTTTAAATAAAGGTTTCATCTTTGCATTTGTCCTCTTTTATTGAACGCTGCTGTTGCACTCAGCATTTGCGCTTTTGGAGCAGAGGACATCTTAAGAGTAAAAAAAAAGCAAAAAGTGGTTTTGTGCGATAAGTCACACAATGCGATAACAGCTCAGATACGCGGAAGTTTGAAATGTGGAAACTTAGTTAAGTTAACGTAGTATTGTAATTTTATGAAAATACAGTGGCTTATATGTGATTTGCGCGTTGCTGTGGTGTGGTTCTAGTTACGATTTTCATCATAAAAAATAATGGGTTTGAACGGATTATAGTTCAAGATTCAAGGAAAAATGAAACCATACCCCCATTTGGAGATATGGTTTTTATCATTTATTCACATTGTGTAAGTGCATCTTTTGCAAAATGACCGCGTAATGCAAGGAAGTTCTTTTGTACATCCGCAGCATTTAAATCAAAATTGTGTGCTGAACTTGTGCCGTCTTTAGCAAAGGTTGCTGTACCACCTGAAATCAGGGTTAAGCCTTTAAATGACCATTGTTCAACCGATTTTGCTTCTTCTAAATTGCCTGTAAATTCAATCACGCATTTATCTACAAATTTAGTCAGTTTTGCTTTGTTATCCGTGGTATCTGGGTAGACATCAATGTTTTGAACTTCTTGTAATACACCAGTTTCAAGTTGTGGAATCGTTGGTGCAGATGTACATGCAGAAAGTGTTAGACCCGCAAGACCAGTCAAAAGGAATGCTTTCAATTTCATAAGTTTCATTCTTGTTGAGTGTTGTTGTCTTTGAGTATAGGGAATTGGTGAATTATTGGCTATAGGCTTAAGGTTCTAGTCTAAGATATTCATGCTATTCGATTTTACGGATCGGTAGATCTATCTGATTTTGTTTTTTATATTGGATGTATAGTAATGCCAGAATGATGATTGTATAGGTAGAAAAATAAAATCAAAAGTTGCGCTCAGCTCCTGAAAATATTAAAAATTCAGCTATGATTGGCGGGAGCATAGCAATCATGATGTATTCGATGACGGAGAGAGGTTCTTTGTTTTTATATTGAGCTTGTTTTGTGCTTACTGCTCTAAAGGTTTTTGTATTTTCAAATCTTAAGTGAGTAATTTTTATTTAAAGGGTTTTGATTGATTTATTTAAACGTGAGAATAATGTCGTGTTTGTAAGCTGAGCAATTGGGGTTTTAGATGATTTAAATCCTCATTTAATCCATATTTTTTAGCTAAAGGATCAACTAATGTTCTGACATCATGAACTCTATAAGTATGCTGAACATTCATTGATTGTGAAAAGGATTTGAGTTGTTGTCTTCTAGATACGCTGGAACAAGAATAGCGTCTAAATTTTTCTAGTAAGAAAACAAGACGGCGTTTCTCTAGTCTATTTAGATGTAATGTAACGGACGGTAGAAATTCTGAATACAGTAATGCTTCAGCCACAGGTCGAACCTCCTCAAATGTGGCAGAGGTTAGGGGCTGCTTTAATAGTTTTTTCAAAGCATTTTCAAATTCTACTTGATCCATACAATTAATCTCTGAGTTCTGACAAGATCGAAATCATGTATCTGATGTTGGATTCTAACTGTTGCGGAGTTGCATAGTAATCCATAGCATTATTCGCTGATTTTTCAAATTCTTCAAGAGTGAATTTATTTCTAAGAAATAGCTCTTTAATATCTTCTATATCGCGATCAGATAGACGAGCTAACTTGGAAACGGCTAGGTCTAGACCAGAAACTAAGTAAACCTCAACCACATGTTCTGTTACGAGAGGAATTATACGTTCATCGTAGTCAGGATCAATAGAAGCTAAGCTAGTATTGAATCCGCGGTCAAATTCTAAATTGGTTTCAAGATTATGGTTATCTAAATATTCGATATCATTTCCTTCTAGGAATAAATAAATTTCATCTTTCTTTAACTCTTTGATAGCTTCTATGTGTGCATCAATATCATTACTACCTCGAGCATTAGTGTGAATATGAAAAGCACATCCACCAAAAATAAATGCTTTGACTGCACCATGAGGTAAATCAGAATGGTTTTCTAGGATCCAATTTTCGAGCTCTGAGAAGAGCTCGAAAATTGCTAGAGCAATTGGAGAATCGCTATAGATTGTCATATTAGTGCTGTAACACTGAAATATCCGCAACTGCTGTAAATAAGCCACGCAACTGTGCAAGCATACGTAAACGGTTTGCTTTCAGGTCTGCATCATCTGCCATCACCATCACACCGTCAAAGAACGCATTGACTGGCGCACGAAGTGCAGCAAGTGCAGACAATGCAGCAGTGTAGTCCTTCGCAGCAAATAACGGCTCAACCACAGGTGTGATTTTCGCAAGCTCAGCGAACAATGCTTTCTCAGCATCTTCTACCAAGTTTGCTTCAACCACAGCGCCTTCAGGAGCAGCTTCTTTCGCTAGAATGTTTGCAACACGTTTGTTTGCAGCGGCAAGTGCAGCAGCTTCAGGGAGGTCACGGAAATGATTTACCGCATTTACACGTTTGTCAAAATCAAGTGGTGATTTTGGAGAAAGTGCTTGAACAGCTTGAATCACGTCTACAGCCACACCTTGGTCTTCGTATTTCGCACGGTAACGACCTTCAAGGAATGCGACAGCATCCGCTAAAGTCTTATCGTGATCTTTCAATACATCGCCATAAGCAGCAAGTGCAAGTTTGATTAGATCTTCAATCGAAACATCTAAATCATTTTCAGTCACAAGACGCAAAATACCAATCGCAGAACGGCGTAATGCAAACGGGTCTTTAGAACCTGTAGGCGCCTGACCAATACCAAAAATACCTGTGAGCGTATCTAAACGGTCTGCAAGCGCAAGCGTTGTACCTGTCTTGGTTTTTGGTAAAACGTCACCTGCAAATTTAGGTAAGTATTGTTCACCTAAAGATTCAGCAACTTCATCGTTTTCGCCTTCAATACGTGCGTAGTAAGTACCCGCAATACCTTGAAGCTCAGGGAATTCACCCACAAGTTCAGATGTTAAGTCGCATTTTGCCAGCAGGGCAGCTTTTTCAGCATCAGCTGGGTTTGCACCAGTGATTGCAGAAAGTGCAACAGCCAAAGTCGCGATACGTTCAGACTTGTTCCATAGTGTGCCAAGTTCTGCTTGGAACACCATGTTTGCAAGTTTCTCTTTACGAGATGCAAGCGGTTGCTTTTGGTCTTGTAAGAAGAAGAATTCAGCATCTGACAAACGTGGACGAACAACTTTTTCATTCCCTTCAATAATTTGAGACGGATCTTTCGACTCAATGTTTGACACGGTAATGAAGTACGGTTGAAGTTTATTGTCGCTATTCACTAAGCAGAAGTACTTTTGGTTGTCCTGCATCGTCGTGATGAGTGCTTCTTGAGGCACTGCAAGGAAGCGTTCTTCAAAGCTTGCACGAAGCGCAACTGGCCATTCAACCAATGCTGTTACTTCGTCACGTAAGTCCGCAGGGACAATCGCAAAGGCATTCACTTCATCAGCCAAAGCTTTCACTTGTTGGTCGATGATGGCTTGGCGCTCTTCAAAGTTTGCAATCACTTTTGCAGTACGCAGGGCATCAAGATAAGCATCGGCATTTGCAAGTGTAATTGCTTCAGGAGCATGGAAACGGTGACCATAAGTCACGTTACCTGCTTGGTGATCCTGAATTGTTGCTTCAATCACATCACTGTCTTTCAACAACACAACCCATTTTACAGGACGTACAAATTCAGTACGGCTTGCAGTAGAACGCATGCGTTTTGCAATAGGTAGGTTATCTAAAGCGGCTTGTAAAATTTGTGGAAGTAAAACATCAAGGCTTTGACCTTTTACATCTTTTAAGTAGCACACTTTTTCAACTTTACCCGCTTGGAAAGTTGATACTTGATCAACTGTAATGCCTTGACCGCGCATAAAGCCTTCAAGTGCTTTAGTCGGTTTGCCTTCGGCATCAAATGCTGCTTGTTTCGCAGGGCCATCAAAACGTTTTTGAGTGTCAGCTTGCGCTGCATCAACATTCACAATTTTAAGTGCAAGGCGGCGTGGTGCTGCATATGCTTCGATTGAATCGAATGCTAGACCTGCGTCTTTTAAGCCTTTTACCGTTTCTGCATGTAGCGCATCACGTAATTTTTTTAAGCTTTTGGGTGGAAGTTCTTCGCAGCCTAATTCGAACAATACTGTATGTTTAGACATTATTTGCTCTCCTTAGATTCTACTTTTGCTTCCGCTTCAACTTGAGCTTTGAGTTGAGCAAGGACTTCGTCACGTAAAGCAGGTTCTGCCATCGGGAAGCCAAGCTTCGCACGCGCAGCGACATAGCTTTGTGCAATAGCACGAGCCAATGTACGGACACGTAAAATATAACGTTGACGTTCAGTTACTGAAATTGCGCCACGTGCATCAAGCAAGTTAAAGCTATGCGATGCTTTAATCACTTGCTCGTAAGCAGGAAGTGGAAGTTCCGCTTCCATTAAACGAGTCGCTTCCGCTTCATAGAAGTCGAAGAGTTCAAACATTTTTTCAACGTTGGCATATTCGAAGTTATAGGTTGATTGTTCAACTTCGTTTTGGTGGAACACGTCGCCATAGGTCACTGTACCAAACTGACCTTTAGTCCAAACCAAATCGTAAACAGAGTCTACACCTTGGAGGTACATCGCTAGACGTTCTAGACCGTAAGTGATTTCACCTGTCACAGGGTAGCACTCAACACCACCAACTTGTTGGAAGTAAGTGAACTGAGTTACTTCCATACCGTTTAACCAAACTTCCCAACCTAAGCCCCATGCGCCAAGTGTTGGAGATTCCCAGTTATCTTCCACGAAACGAATGTCGTGAACAAGGGTGTCAATACCAATGGCTTTTAATGAATCTAAGTACAACTGTTGGATGTTGTCTGGGTTTGGTTTCAACACGACTTGGAACTGGTAGTAGTGTTGTAGGCGGTTTGGGTTCTCACCATAACGGCCATCTTTCGGACGGCGAGATGGCTGAACATAAGCAGCGTTCCAAGTTTCAGGGCCTAAGGCACGTAGGAAAGTTGCAGTGTGGAATGTACCCGCACCCATTTCCATATCGTAAGGTTGAAGAATTACACAGCCTTGTTCAGCCCAGTAGTTTTGTAAGGCAAGAATTAAGCCTTGGAAGGTATCAATATGCGATATGGCGCGACTCATGGTCATCCACTTAAAATTAGATAAAAATTGTGCTCAATTATAAGGATTTTGGGGGTGTGTGGCAAAGGGTTAATCAATCTTGAACCAAGCTTTGATGTTTTAATGATGTGCAGAATTTTATATTTTCCTATTGTACAGAATAAAAACGAAGTTACTTGTGGCATAAAGTGGATGAATAAATTTAATGATGAGCGATAACAATGTTTAAGAAGTCTTTTATTGTGATAAGTATGGTGCTATCTGCCTGTAGTACGACGCCTGTAGCTTTGTATTCAGATTCATCACTTCAAGCTTCAAAAATTGCGACTATTACAAATTCTTGCAACGCTGAATGTAAGAAGGTGATTAAACAGCAGCTCATGGTCAGTTCAAAGTATCAAATGAGCGAAGGTCTTTTGCTAGAGGTCAATGGTCAGCAGGGGACGCGAAAAGTCACACGAGGAATGGCTTTTGACTCACCTATTCATGGACGGTTTACCACCGCGGTAGAACAAGGGAAAACTAAGCTCGTCATTGATCATAATTCACAGCTAGTTATCGCTCGTCCAGCTCGATTCACAGTTGATTTATTGGGTGGGCATAATTATGTGATTGGACGTATTCGAGTTGAACGAATCCCTTCGGCTTATTATGAATGGTTTCCTATTGTGTATGATGAAACAGCTCAGAAAATTATTTATGGCAGTGAAGATTTAATTGATCAAGATAAATAAGCTGACCGCCTAAATGTTCCTTTATTTTAGTGAGTGCAGATGTGAGCGCTGATAGATTTTTTATTTTAATTATCAGTAATATATAATGAGCCTTTTAGGCTCATTTCTTGGGATAAAACTACGCAAGTAAGCGGCGTATTCATCATTCAAAAGAATCAAAAGTAAAATTTATAAGATAAAGATGTAAGTTGAATACATCTTATTGCTTGCATGGCTTTATAATTGCCACATCTCGCAAAACAACAAACAAGGCATCTCGTGTTTCACGCAAAATCAGCTTGGCTCAATACACTTAAACCCAATTTTAAAGTTCTGCCTTTAAAAGACCGCATCCTATGTGGGGTAGGCGCTTTGCTGGGTCTGAGTATTTCTTCACTGATCAGTTGGCTGGCGCTAGGTGACTTAAATGCATGGTATATCGCCCCGATGGGCGCATCGTCTGTGCTGCTCTTTGCTGTACCTGCCAGCCCATTGGCACAGCCGTGGAATATGGTGGTCGGTAATAGTCTTGCGGCCTTGATTGGCGTGACGTGTGCGATGTTTATTCCTAATTTAACAGAAGCTTTTAGTATCGCGGTTGCATTAGCGATTATCTTAATGATGACCACAGACTCATTGCATCCACCAAGTGGAGCCGTGGCGATTACAGCGGTATTGGGCGGAGAGGCAGTCCATGATTTAGGCTATGCCTTTCTTTTTTATCCAGTCCTTTTAAATTCGGTGCTGTTGATGGTGGTTGCTATCATTTATAACCGATTACTAGGCAAGCAGTATCCACAAAAAACGCAAGTCAATACTCGGACGACAGATCCAACACCGACACAAAAAGTGTCGATTCAGCCAGCGGATATTCAGCAAGTCTTAGAACAGCAAAGTCAGTTGCTTGATATTAGTGAATATGACTTACAAAAAATTATTTTAGAAGCACAGCAATTAGCCAGTCGTCGTGGCCTAAGCCAGTTTCATTGTCGTGACATCATGAGTCAGCAAGTGATTACCCTGCGTGCAGAAGATGATATTCAGTCAGCGTTGGAAAAGTTTAAACAAGTCAATTTGATGAGTTTGCCTGTGGTGAGTGATTTGGATCGCTTGGTGGGAAATTTGGCTTTATATGATGTGGTGGAATGGTTTAAACGTGCCGCAGACCCAAAGGCCAGTTGGGAAAATCACGTTTATCAAATTATGAATCCCAAAGTGGTGACCGTGCAGCCTGATCAACCGATTGAAGATTTGGTGCCATATTTTGTGGAAAGATCTTTTAATTATATTCCAGTTGTTGAGCAAAAACGGTTGGTGGGAATGATTAGCCGTGCCGATATGATTGCCGCCTTATATCAACAGCTAAATCAGCAAACAAAATCTTAAGCCTTAAACTTTGATTTAAATTCATCAGACTTAAATATGGCTTTGCCAATATGTAGACAAAAAAAAGCTACGGAATCTTGGGGGAGAAACCGTAGCGACCAAACTGGGTCAAGGGATTTTAACGTCTGTCATCATTCACAGTACGAATCGGGTCTGAATAGCCATTGGTACGGAAAAAGTTATCTTGTGCTTTAGGCATGACTAACCATAAAACCAAGTACACCAAAATACCGGGAAAGGCTGCGCTTAAGCATGATACAAAGATAAAAATAATACGCAGTAAATTTGCGTTCCAACCAAAACGTTCAGCAATACCCCCCATCACACCAGCAATCATGTTAGAGTGGTTTGAGCGATATAAACCAACATTGGCCATTCAGGTCTCCTTAAAAAAATAGAATAAATTTGAATATTTCCAAATTCATATTATAGAAATGGTGACAAGCTTTACGATTTAAAGGGTGCAGAAAAAAAATTAAGTAAAGTTATGTAATTTGAAGAATTGGTTTGATTAGTTTGCCTTTAAAATAGCTTGAGTACTAATTAAATATCAACGATAACAATGAGATATGATTAACATATATTGCAAATATATGTATACAGCGTTGATTTTTTGATTACAATATTAAGTCAGCAAGAACTGAAAAAACCAATGAATGATTGGTCTTGGCACATTATATGAAAACATCGGCTTCACCTTTTTTGATGAAATTTGCATATCTTTCAGTGTTTGCAGGAGTGTTCAGCCTCTCTTTTATTGGCTGTAGTCCAACGCATCAACCTGCAGCGGATAAGGGTGAAAGTTCAGCATCAACTGTCGCATCGGAAGTTCAAGCGAAGCAAGATCATGGAAAAAAATTAACCCAAGTAGCAGGGCAGGCGACATTGCCGAATGACGATGAAATAAAGTCAGCTCCTGTTCCTGAGCATGCCAAAATTTTTATTGGACGTTTTCATGCCAAAGTAAAATGCGATGACAGTTTTATTCCATGCCCAGAAGGCGATGCAGAGTTCATCCTCAACTTATTACCAGATGGCACGGTACACCGCAGTATTATTCAAATTGGAAAAGTGTTTGCTGAAAAAACCAATACGCCAGGCATTAATGTGAAATACCGTAAGGATACGTGGAGTGTTAATGAAGCACATACCGAGCTGGTGGTTCATCGAAAAGAAGGCGTGAATTTTTATTATCACGTGATTAACGAAAATAAAATCACCATGGATTTAGACAAAATTCGTCAAGGTGAAGTCGACCGAAATCAGGAATTATTTTCCAAGGGTTATCCTCAGCCTCAACATGCCTATACCTTGGTGAAAGATCCAAATTAAATACTGCGAATGAAGTAAATAAAATTATAAATTGCGTTTGAGTGTCGGCGTGAAATTCGCAGATCTTGGTGGATCAAATGTTACTAGCAAATAAAAAATTGAATTATTAATACGACATAGTTAAGACTAAATAGAATTGGTGGGTTGTGTGGGGTTCGAACCCACGACCAATAGATTAAGAGTCTACTGCTCTACCAACTGAGCTAACAACCCTGAGAAAATTTTAAAATAACATTTTAAAATTTTAGCAAGATAAACGAAGCGCGTAATTTTGAGTACTAGGGAATATTTGTTATCTAAAATTTTTCAGGTCAAATACTTCATCTAGCAAGACAAGAATGATACTTCGCAACATCGCTATAGCAAAATTTCGAGAATGGCGAATCAAAACCAATAATGGTGATGGTTTGTCTTGGTCGGAACCTGCAGGTTTCTTTTTCTTCAACTGCCGGAAGAAAGAAGCCCTAAGAAAGAATGGTGGGTCGTCCGCGACTCGAACGCGGGACCAATAGATTAAAAGTCTACTGCTCTACCAACTGAGCTAACGACCCTTAGGGGGTATGCACAAGATTGTAATCTAAAACTGGCATTTTAGAAAGATGGTGGGTCGTCCGCGACTCGAACGCGGGACCAATAGATTAAAAGTCTACTGCTCTACCAACTGAGCTAACGACCCATCTTGTGGTATCGAAGGAAATGGTGGGTCGTCCGCGACTCGAACGCGGGACCAATAGATTAAAAGTCTACTGCTCTACCAACTGAGCTAACGACCCATTTCGCTTGATGGTGCGTATTGTAGCAAGATCTGCTTCAAGCGCAAGTAAAAAATCATAAACTTGCTTGTGTTTGATTATAAATACAACAATGTGGCTCATTTTGACGGGTGATTGTCGTCAAAATGAGCCAGTTTGATTTAGAAACGGTATTTATATGCCTGAATATTGGCATAAATTTCAGGAGTTAAATCACAGTAAGCAGTTGCATTTGGCAGCAATACCAATAAACGTTCATCAGTTTGCTTAGGATCAAAAGCTTGTTCTTTCAGCTTGTTTTTTTGGTATTTAAATGTGCCTGTGGTTTCGACTTTTTTCTGTACACGTAAAAATACCGGTACAGCATAAGCGGGTAAGCATTTTTTAAATTGTAGAACCATTTCACTACAATCTTGTTCGTTGAGTTCGGTACCATCAGTCAGTGTAATGGCAGCCATACCTGCACGGCCATTGGTGTCTGGAATTTCTACGCCATAAACCACAGCTTCAGCAATTTTATCGTACTCACTCACCATGTTTTCAACTTCAGTGGTTGAGACGTTTTCACCTTTCCAGCGGAAGGTATCGCCTAGACGGTCGACAAATTGTGCATGTCGGAAGCCAATGTCACGGACCAAGTCGCCAGTGTTGAAGTATGAATCACCATGCTTGAACACATCTTTCATAATGACGGATTTGTTTTTTTCCGTGTCGGTATAGCCATCAAAAGGTGAGCGACGGGTAATTTTACCGATGAGTAAGCCGACTTCGCCTTTTTTCACTTTAATGCAGCGACCTTTAGCATCATGTACAGCTTCATTTTTTTCTTTATCAAACTGAATAATCGCATAAGGCGTTGGTGAAAAACCAACGGTATTGTCGAAGTTAAATACATTACTAAAGCCAACGTTGCCTTCACTTGAAGCATAGAGTTCAAGGACTTCTTCGACCCCAAAGCGTTCTTTAAACTTATCCCAAATATTTGGTCGCATGCCGTTACCAATCATTTTTTTCACACGATGGCCTTTTTCAAGGTCTGAATGTGGGGCATCCATCAAATAACGGCAAAGCTCACCCACATAGCCAATGGCTGACGCATCAAATTTTTGTACATCTTTCCAAAACGATGAAGTTGAAAACTTGCGACGCAGGGCAAGCGTGGCGCTACCGGCAATCACCCCACACCAACAAACTACAGTACCTGTAGCATGGTAGAGCGGTAAGGTCACATACATCACATCATCTTTATTCAGATTAAGGACGTGACCATATGTTCCATAAGCCAAAGTCCAACGGCTGTTGGTGAAAATCACCGCTTTAGGTAAGCCTGTTGTCCCAGAGGTGTAGATATAAAATAGGCCGTCTTTGCCTTTTACACTTGCAGTGGTGGGTGTGTTGAACTTTGGAAATTCATCAATCGCTACTGCAAGGTTTAAAAAGCCTTTAGGTGCTTTACCGGCATCTACACGGGTGGCCTGATCTGCGAACCAATGTAAACGATCTGCAGCCACACTGAGATCATTACGAATCTCTTCTACGGCTTGACGGCATTCTTCGCCCACAATTACCGCAATTGGGTTTACTAAGTTGATACTGTGTGTCAGTACTTTGCCGACTTGTGAGGTGTTGACCAAGGCACTAGTGACGCCAATTTTGGCTAATGCCACGATAGTTGCCACGAGTTCAGATCGGTTCTCGATCATCACCGCAATCACATCACCTTTTTTTGCACCGAGTGCTAGGTAATAGTGACCAATTTGATTGGCCCATTCATTTAATTCGTTATAGGTATATCTTTGCTCTTCAAAATAAAGTGCATAACCTTTGGGATTACGCTTTACGGCTTTTTCAAATGCAATTCCTAAGCCTGCGGAAGTATTTGGGGTACGTAAATAGGCTTGCTTTAGACCACTCAACAGGTTGGGTACTTTGCTAATGAACGCGGGAATTTTTGCTGCAACATCAGCAATCCCAATAAGGTCGTGTTGTGTAGTTTGGCTCATGTGAATCCTATTTATTTTTCGTAATCCGATACGGTCTATTTCTTTGCAATGAAATTTGCAGCAAATTCTACAATTGTCTTTTAATCGTTTCGATCTAGTGCAATCAACCTAATTTGACAAAAGTATCAAAAAAAAAACCAGTCACCGAAATGACTGGATTTTTTTATTCGCCTGCAAAATAGCAAATTACTGCTCAGTTGCGGTGTTTGCTTTTTTCGGTGGACGACCGCGAGGACGACGAGGGCGTGCAGGTTTTTCACCTTCAGTGGCCGAGTTCTCGTCTACAGGAACCTCAACTTTCTTTTCCGCTTCAACGGCTTGAGCTTTTTCTTCTACTGGTTTAGTAGGAGCTTCAGACACTTCTTCCGTCTTTTCAGGCTGCGCACTCACATCCAGTTCAGCTTGAACGGGTGTCGGTACTTCAGCTTGAACGGGTTCAGGTGCTTCAGTTTGAATTGCAACGTCGGATACATTGGCTTCAACTGTAGCAGCTTTAGCTTCTGCAACTACAGGCGCCTCAATAGCAGTGTCTGCGACAGGCGTAGCTTCCACCTCAGCATGTGCTTTTGCTTGGTCTTGTTTCGCTTGTTCAGCGGCAAGTTTAGCAAGGCGACGACGCTCACGTGGGTCATTAGCAACACGTTTATCTGACACAGGCTTTGGTGGTGTCAAATCCAACATTGGCGCTGGTTCAGCTTCAGGTGCAGCTTTTGCAACTTGAACATCACGAGTGACAGGCTTTTTCTCTACAGCTGTTTCAGCTGCAGGTGTAGTCAAAGTCGCGGCATATTCTTCCGTGAATTTTTGCAATGCACGGTTGAATGTTGGAATTAAGCCAAATTGCTCAATCAGTACAGAGCAGTCTTCACCGTATACATGCTTAATCAAGCTGCTTACAGTGTATTGACTTAGTGTCGGCACTTGAGATGGCGCAATTTTCGGAGCCTGTGCTTGTTGAGCACGAGCTTCACGCTGTTCGCGGCGGCGTTGACGTGGGTCATTGCTTGCACGAGACGGTTTTTGCTGTGCATGCTGTGGTTTATGCGCTGCTTCTTTTGTTTCAGTCGCAGGTTTTTCCACTTTTGCTGCTTCAACGACAGCGGCCTTTTCGACAACTGGGGTTTCTATAGTTTTTTCAACTGCTGGAGCAGTATTTAGTGCTACGATTTCGCTTTGAGCTTGATCAACATTCACCACAAGTGCTGTTGGCATCACGTCTTGACGTGGTGCATCAACAACTTCAACTTTAGGTTGACGTTGATTGCGGTTTTCAGGTTGTTGCTCAGCTGCAACTTCCTGAGCAATCGCTTGCTCGTTCAATACGCTTTGATCGCGGTGGCGATTTGGGCGATTTGGACGTTGTTGGTTGTTGCGGTCGCGACGCGGAACAGACTGCGGTTGTTCATTGTTTTGAACATCTTGCTGCACTTGTTCGTTGTTGTGTTGACGGCGTGAGTTACGACGGTTTTCACGTTGGTCTTGACGGTTGTCTTGGCGCGGTTCTTGACGTTCAGAACGTTGCTCTTGGCGTTCGTTTTGACGTGCTTCGTTATTACGCTGTTCTTGACGGTCTTGACGTGAAGGTTGTAACACTTCTTCATGAACTTGATGCGGTTGAGCTTCTTGTTCACGTGGTTCTTTATGCTTAGTACGCTTTTTATTGTGACGTTTTTCTTCACGTTCAGCTTTTTCTGAATGGCTGTCACGTTCTTGTTTATGCACAACAGTAGAAGGTGCAAGGTAAGCATTATTATCTGCGACAACAGCAGGCGCTGCCGATGCAGGGGTAATTTGACCAAACTGGCCACGGCTTGCAGCACCGCCATTCACCATTTGTTCAATTGCAGCAGCAGCATTGTTTGCAGTGCGAGACTGGTCAACGGTTGCAGCTTGTTTTTGAACAAATAAGTTTTCTAACCATGCACATGGACTAGATGATGCAGCAGGAGCTGCAACTTGTGCAGGTGCTTGTTGAGCAGCAACAGGTTGTTGCTTATTCTTTTTGTGGCCTTTTTCTTGTTGTTGTACAGGTGCTTGTTGCTGAGCAGCAGCGGCCTGTTCTTCACCTAAATGCCACTCAGATGCTTCGTAACCCAATTCTTTTTCACTAGAACGTGTTGCTTCAGTACGTTCATAGCTTGTCGGTGCAAAGCCTTCAGGGTTATACGAAATTTCGTAATGTGGTGTTTCTAGGTGAGGGTGTGGAAGTACAGTCACACGTACATTTGAAGTTTGCTCAAGATATACAAGGCTGTGACGCTTTTCATTCAATAAGAATGCAGCAATTTCAACAGGCACTTCAACTTGAACTTCACCATGACGTTCGCGTAGCGCAATTTCTTCCACTTTACGCATAATTGAAAGTGATAAAGAACGTAGGTCACGTACCATACCTGTACCATGACAGCGTGGGCACACATAACCTGTGGCTTCTTCAAGCGATGGACGTAAGCGTTGACGGCTCATTTCCATCAAACCAAAGCGTGACAATTGACCGAATTGGATACGCGCACGGTCACTTTGTGTTGCTTCACGAAGTTTAGCTTCAACCATACGTTGGTTACGGTCTTTGGTCATGTCGATGAAATCGATCACAACTAAACCACCGATATCACGTAAACGTAATTGGCGAGCAATTTCTTCTGCAGCTTCAAGGTTGGTATTGAGCGCTGTATCTTCTACGTCGCTACCACGTGTTGATTTTGCAGAGTTAATATCAATTGAAACCAATGCTTCAGTTTGGTCAATCACAATTGAACCACCAGAAGGAAGTTTTACTTCACGTTCATAGGCAGTTTGGATTTGACTTTCAATACCAAAATGAGCGAATAACGGTTCATTTAAAGTATAGGTTTTTAATTTGTCGATTTGACGTGGCATCACTGCTTTAACAAAGTTATACGCTTCGTTATACGCTTGCTCAGAGTCAATCAGAATTTCAGCAACATCATCACGTAAATAGTCACGGATCGCACGTGTAACCACACCGGCTTCTTGGTGAACCAACATTGGTGATGGACCAGAACTTGATGTGCTTTGGATTTGTGCCCAAAGGTCCAGCAAGTGTTGAAGGTCAAGTTGCAGTTCTTCTTGAGAACGACCAATACCTGCAGTACGTACAATCACGCTCATGCCACGAGGGACATTTAAAGACGCCAACATTTCTTTCAATTCTTCACGAACTGAACCTGAAATTTGACGGCTAATACCGCCACCTTTCGGGTTGTTTGGCATCAAGACCAAATAACGACCAGCAAGAGAGATAAATGTAGAAAGGGCAGCACCTTTATTACCACGTTCTTCTTTTTCCACTTGAACCAAAAGCTCAGTGCCTTCAGTGATCAATTCGCGGATGTTTGAAGTTTGGCGAGGATCTGCTTTGTAATAAGAATTAGCTATTTCGCGCATCGACAAGAAACCTTGACGACCTGCACCGTATTCAACAAATACAGCTTCTAAAGACGGCTCTACGCGAGTCACATGACCTTTATAGATATTCGATTTTTTTTGTTCACGGGTACGATTCTCTAAGTCAAAATCGTAAAGACGCTGACCAGTGACAAGTGCAACGCGAATTTCTTCGGCATGTGTTGCATTAATCAACATACGTTTCATGGGTGTAACACCTAATAGTGATACACAGAAGAACATCGCCTGACTCGTAGCGAGCATCAGATAGCATGGATCAAGTTGCACAGATCGAAAAACATCATCTGTGCATGTGTACCGACCTTCTTTGGGCGGGCAACGGTTTTTGATTCACGTATTGATGATGGCAATACGGCTTCAATCTTTTAAACGATTAAAGTCACCTGAACGCGTTTCACTGGCGGACAAACGGTGCATTGGATGTGAGTAACTTTCACTGTCACATTGCTCGAAGAGCATCCATTCATATCTGATAGAGCGTCTTGATACGGAATTATCATCGTACCTTTACAAACTGTGCAGATCCAATGCATCAAACGTTGTGGCCTGAACACGATTTCCAGGGAGCGACTGGTCTGATGTGTATCAGTTTACGTTTAAAAACCAACCTTGGTTGGCACATATTTTTTTGGGGCAAACTGTTTTATGTACCTACGGCACAATTAAACGCAACAGTTTGCAGTTTTGCCGATATAATAAGCCTTCGGCGTCGGCATAATTCTTTTGGGACCTTTCCGAGCTAAATGAGTAATTGCTTGAAAGTTCAATGACAGTAAATACTGAAATGAATCAACTTTTACTCAGTTACGGTGGTTTCCGTGCGCTGACTATATCAAACCTTGCATCATCTGCCTATGGGCTAAGCTTATGTTTCTTGCGAAAAGTATAGCTTAAATGATCAATTTTTAATCAATTTTAGTATTTTTTTAGGTCACAGTAACTGTATGAATTCTACGCAAGAATGGCAAAGCGTCACCTGGTTTGAAGTGGACGAGCATCAGGCGGGTCAACGTATTGATAATTTCCTGTTTAGTCGTCTGAAAGGTGTGCCTAAAAGTCGCATTTATCGTCTGATTCGTGAAAGCCAAGTTCGCGTCAATAAAAAACGCGTCAAAGCGGAAACCAAACTCAATATTGGTGACCAAGTTCGAGTTGCTCCAATTCGTTATGAGCAAAAAGATGAGTCTGCGGTTCCCGTATCGGACAAAGTGGCACAAAGTTTACTGAGCCGTGTGGTGTACGAAGATGAAGGCTTAATGGTGGTAAACAAACCTTCTGGTATTGCTGTTCACGGCGGTAGTGGTGTGGCGTATGGCTTGATCGAAGGCTTACGTGCCGCAACAGGGAAGAAATACCTTGAGCTGATTCACCGAATTGACCGCGACACTTCTGGGTTGGTGATGATTTCGAAAAAACGTAGTGTGTTAAAAAGCCTGCAAGACATGTTACGTGAGCACAAAATCCAAAAAACTTATGCTGCTGTGGTGAAAGGCGTGGTGAGTTTGGATAAGCAGCTCATTGATCAGCCTTTGCATCGTTACGAACTGGCAAATGGCGAGCGTCGTGTTCGTGTATCACCTAAAGAAGGTAAAGAGTCGAAGACGCTGTGGAACGTGAAAGAGCGTTTTATGCATGCCACATTGGTGTATGCGTCTCCACTTTCGGGCCGTACCCATCAGATCCGTGTACATGGTTTAAGTATTGGTCATCCATTGGTGGGCGATGAAAAATACGGTCATGAAACTGAATACCGTGGTCCAAAGCCACGTCGTTTATGTCTGCATGCTATGCGTTTAGAAATTCCGGGTTACCAAACCATTGAAGCGCCATTGCCAGAAGATATGCAAAGCCTTGTGGCGCAGCTACGCGCGCAAAAAGCCGACAAAGTGGTGAAGTCTTCAGAAGATGACGAGTAAGTTTTAAATACGAGACTTCTCTCCCTGAGCAGGACTGCTTCGTAAGTTTTCTTTCTCCCTCTCCTTTAAGGAGAGGGCCGGGGTGAGGTAAATAAATTGATGCACTCCAGAATCTGAATTACCAAACACTGAATCAAATCTAGGAAAACGTATGAACTCAGCTGTAAAACTAGTCATTTTCGATTGGGATGGCACTTTATTTGATTCTGTGGGTCAAATTGTAGCGAGTTTAAAATTTGCAGCAGATCAATATTCACAGCCGCTGACCGATGCTGATGCGAAAAGTATTATTGGTTTAGGTCTGCCGGAAGTCGCACAGCGGTTATTTCCGACGGTTCCTGAATTGCACAGCGACATTTTGCAAAGTTATGCCGATCACTATGTGGCCCATTCCAAAGGGGATATGTGGTTTGATGGTGTCGCGGATATGTTGCAGGAATTACGCGATGCCGGTCTACAATTGGCTGTTGCAACAGGAAAAAGTCGTAAAGGTCTAGACCGTGTCTTGGCTCAAACGCAAAGTCATGAGTTGTTTCGTGCGACACGTGCAGCCAGTGAAACCAAATCTAAGCCAGATCCGTTGATGTTGGCAGAAATTTTGGCGGAAACAGGACTACGTGCCGATCAAGCCATTATGGTTGGTGATACGTCGTATGATTTAGAAATGGCCCTCAATATTCAGATGCCACGTGTAGGCGTGAGCTATGGAGTGCATACTGTAGAAACACTCCAGTGTTTTCAACCCTTACATATTGCACATAGCGTAGGTGATTTGACTGAATTTCTACTGGAACACGTTAAATTGCGTCTCGCTGTCTAGTTGCGGATACAAACGAGTAAAAAGGGTGAAATTTGTTTTCACCTTTTTTGTTACCAAATGAATAGTAACGCAAGCTCTAGTTGTTGAAATGAGTAAATTCAATTATTTAAAAAAGTAATAACACTAGATTTTTCTACAATAACAAGCAGTCTTCTAGCAAATTTACCTTAAAAAGTTGAGCGCAACTATTTGGCCTTTTACCACAAGCTGGAATAGATTTTTTGTTTGAATTTTTAGTTTTATCTTATTGTTGTTTATTGATTTATTTTTAATTTTTTAATTTATTAAACTAAATCAGATGAAATTGAACACCTATGTGTAAAAGCTGGCCTGACGCTAAAATAATCTTTTAATCTTATCTTTTAGTCGTATAAGCCAAGTTTTTTAGTAGAGATTCAGATTTAAGGGCGAAAAAAATAGTGAATTTTATCTAATTATTTTGACTTAAGTTTTTGAATATTAATAATAAATAATGATTAATTTATAGCTAATAGCTATAGTCATAAATAAAATAAGTATTGGTATTCACTTTCTAAAATCTCGATGCTAAATGCATCTAAACATAACGTGTAGTATGTCAAGTGAAATGCTTTAGGCGAATCCTGACATGACTTTCATCACTTTGATTTTGATGGTGATCGGGATGAAACACGTTGTGCATCCAATTTTTGCAGTTTAAGGAAACATTGATGTCGAATTCTGCTGTTGTTGAATCAGTTGCGCAAGCATTACGCGATGCGGAAGTAAATCAGGCTGCGATTGCACCGATCCGTCCACAACTTGGTGGTGAAAGTGCTGATGTAGATATTGCTTATGCCGTTCAAGAAGTGAATACCAAACGTGCGGTGGCAGAAGGTCGTCGCCTTGTAGGTCGTAAAATTGGCTTAACTTCAAAAGTTGTACAAGCGCAGTTAGGCGTTGATCAACCTGACTTCGGTATGTTGTTTGCTGACATGGCGTATGGCGATGGTGAAGAAATCCCTGCTGGTTTATTGATTCAGCCAAAAGTTGAAGCAGAAATTGCTTTGGTGATTAACCAAGACTTGACCAAAGAAAAACACACCTATGCAGACATTATTAGTGCAACAGAATATGCACTGCCTGCCATTGAAGTGGTCGATAGCCGTATCGAAAACTGGAAAATCTCGTTGATTGATACTGTGGCAGATAACGCATCTTCAGCAGGTTTTGTACTGGGTTCTAAGCCTGTAAAACTTGCAGATCTTGACCTTGTAAATTGCAAAATGGTCATGACTCGTGGTGAAGAAGTGGTTTCACAAGGTGTGGGTAAAGCGTGTCTTTCTAACCCATTAAATGCAGCAGTGTGGTTGGCTGACGAAATGGTTCGTCGTGGTCGTCCATTGCTTGCAGGTGACATCGTATTGACCGGTGCCTTAGGCCCAATGGTTGTGGCAAATCCTGGTGATGAATTCAAAGTTGAAATTGAAGGCTTTGGTTCTGTGACTGCAGCATTTGCAGCGAAATAAGCTTGGATTTTACGGAATTTTTAAGAGTACACATTCATGAAAAAGATTAAATGTGCATTGATCGGTCCAGGGAACATTGGTACTGACTTGCTTTACAAACTTCAACGCAGCGAATTTTTAGAACCAGTATGGATGGTTGGTATTGACCCGACGTCTGAAGGTTTGGCTCGCGCTGCTAAAATGGGTTTAAAAACCACTGCTGAAGGCGTAGATGGTTTACTTGCACACGTAATTGAAGACGAAATCAAAATCGCATTTGATGCAACTTCTGCCTATGTTCATGCTGAAAACAGCCGCAAATTAAATGAACTTGGTGTGTTAATGATTGACTTAACACCTGCTGCAATCGGTCCATTCTGCGTACCACCAGTAAACTTAGAAGCGTTATTGGACGCAGGTGAAGTTCCGAACGTCAACATGGTGACATGTGGTGGTCAGGCAACGATTCCTATGGTTGCAGCGATTTCACGTGTTCAGCCTGTTGAATACGGCGAAATCATTGCAACAGTTTCAACAAAATCTGTGGGTCCAGGTACACGTAAAAACATTGATGAATTTACTCGTACGACTGCTGGCGCTATTGAAAAAGTGGGCGGTGCGAAACAAGGTAAAGCGATCATCATCATTAACCCTGCTGAGCCACCACTGATGATGCGTGATACTGTTCACTGTCTTGTTGAAGGTGAACCAGATCAAGCAGCAATCACAGCATCTGTACATGCGATGATTCTTGAAGTTCAAAAATATGTACCAGGTTACAAACTTGTAAATGGTCCTGTATTTGACGGTAACCGTGTTTCAATCTTCTTAGAAGTTGAAGGTTTAGGTGATTATCTTCCTAAATATGCAGGTAACCTCGACATTATGACTGCGGCAGCTGCACGTACTGCAGAAATGTTTGCAGAACGCGTTTTATCCACTGTTGAAGCTTAAGGAGTAGCCACATGTCTAAGGTTATTATTCACGATATGACTTTACGTGATGGTATGCACCCAATGCGCCATCAAACATCAATCGAGCAAATGATTGCTATTTCAACTGCGCTTGATGATGCCGGTGTACCGCTGATCGAAGTTACTCATGGTGACGGTCTTGGTGGTAACTCAGTGAACTACGGTTTTGCTGCAGCAACTGATGAAGAATACTTAAAAGCCGTTATTCCAAACCTAAAACAGGCGAAAGTGTCTGCACTTTTACTTCCTGGTATCGGTACGGTTGATCATTTGCATATGGCACATGATGTTGGTGTTTCTACGATTCGTGTAGCAACACATTCAACTGAAGCAGACGTTTCTGAACAGCATATTACGGCTGCGCGTAAACTCGGCATGGACACTGTGGGCTTCTTGATGATGGCGCACATGGCGACACCAGAGAAATTACTCGAAGAAGCACAAAAAATGGTGTCTTACGGTGCAAACTGTATTTATGTAACAGACTCTGCAGGTTACATGCTTCCTCAAGATGTAACTGACCGCGTGGGTATCTTACGTGCAAACTTGGGTTCAGAGATTGAGCTCGGTTTCCATGGTCACCACAACTTAGGTATGGGCGTAGCAAATACGGTTGCTGCTGTTGAAGCTGGCGCGATTCGTGTCGACTTGGCATCTGCTGGCCTAGGCGCAGGCGCAGGTAATACACCATTAGAACTATTCGTTGCGGTGGCGAACCGTATGGGTATGGACACTGGCGTAGACTTGTTCAAAGTTCAGGACGTTGCTGAAGAATTGGTTATACCAGTGATGCATCAGCCTATCCGTGCTGACCGTGATGCAGCAACTTTAGGTTATGCAGGTGTGTATTCTTCATTCCTATTATTCGCAAAACGCGCTGAAGCGAAATACGGCGTATCTGCTCGTGAAATTCTTCTTGAGCTTGGTCGTCGTGGTACGGTTGGTGGTCAAGAAGATATGATTGAAGACTTGGCATTGACCATGTCTAAAGCAAAAGAAGCCAATGCTTAATTTGCTTTAAGTCAAAAAGCGCCCGAAATGGGCGCTTTTTTTATGTCTCAACTGACTATATGGGCTTGGTTTTTAGTTGAGATTGAATTGATGCATAGAAAGCGGATTGAAATAAGAAAAATTCTGCGAACCAATGGCTGATTTCGAGCAGCCATAGTAGTAAAATTTAACTTTAAGTTGTTGATGATTATATAAATTAAATATTATGTGATAGCTAAATTTTATAACTCAAATAAGGATAAATCTCAGCAAAAAACTTTGTTTAAACTTAAAAGCAATTAATACAGCGCATGTAATTGCAAAAAATAAAAAACTTTAAATTTTATGTTAATAAAACATGGGGTTAATTTAATCAGTTGTTCTAAATGATAAAAAAGAGTTATTGTTTTAATCTCTAAGGAAAATAAGCAGAAATAGCTTCCAAAGTTCAAGTCGCACAAAAGCCTGATAAACCTTAATACTGTAGTCGGATTTTTTTCCAAGGTATTGTTGAGCATGATGATGTCATAGCTTAATTTGATCACTGGGAATAAGCCATGCGTCGTCAAAATTTATGGATAGCAATTCTTGCTGCGACAGCAACATTAGGAACATCTGCAACTTATGCGGACTTTGTTGACGACAGCCAAGTACAATTGAAATTTAAAAACTTCTACTTAGACCGTCAAATTAAAGAAAATCCGGCGGGTAACTGGGGTTCATGGTCACAGGGTGTGACTTTGGATGCCAAGTCAGGGTATCAAGATATTGGTGCAGGTATTCAAGTGGGTGCTGACCTTTTGGTTCAACATGCATTTAAACTTAATGCACGCGATAAAAACCCAGACTGGATCTTGCCGCACGATGGTAAAGAATCAAAAGATAACTTTGGTAAAGTGGGCGTGACCCTTAAAGCCAAAGTATCTGAAACTGAGTTGAAAGTGGGTGAGTTATTACCAGTTTCTCCAGTGTTGGTTTTCGATCCATCTCGTCAGCTAATGACAACTTATAGCGGTGCATGGTTAGAGTCGAAAGAGATTAAAGATACTAAGTTAACTTTGGCATACATTGACGGGATCAATAACCGTTATGACAACCAATTCCGTGATTTATCAATGTTCGCTCCAGGTAAAAGATTACCAGATGGCACCATGGGTCATTATGATCTTGGGCCAACTTCTGATGGTATGTATATTGCGGGTATTGACCATCAATTCACACCTGAAATTGGTGGTAGCTACTGGTATGCCGATGTTCAAGACATCTACACACAGCAATATGTCGGCGCGAACTATAAAACCAAGTTAGGTGACAAAGCCAAACTGGATAGCCATATCCGTTACTTCGATAACTCGGATTCGGGTGACAAACTATATGGCGAAATTGATAACCAAGCGTTATCGGTTGGTGCGAAAGTGAATTACGGTTCGCATACCTTTGGTTTGGGTTATCAACAAATGTTTGGTGATAATGCATTCCCAACACTGGGTGGATGGGTGCCGCAGCCGTACTTAGTCAACTGGGGTATAGCAACATTTACTGCAAAAAATGAAAAATCATGGGGCTTTACGTATGGTTATGACTTTGCAGAGCTTGGTGCGAAAGGCCTAAATGCTACAGCGGTTTACTTTACAGGTTCTGATGCAGAAATTGGTACTGCAAATGGCATCCTGAAAGATCAAAAATCTGATGAGCTTAACTTAATCGTGAACTACACCGTGCCTGAAGGTAAGTTGAAGGGCTTAGGCTTCCAGGCAATGTATATCGATGCCGATTTCGATTACAAATCTGACTTGCAAGAGTACCGTGTCGCGACAACTTATACCTATAAGTTCTAATTTCTCAGGATAAAAAAGAGGGAAGTGGATTCATTGCTTCCCTTTTTATTCGCTGGTTTATTTAAAAAAGAAATACCTCAAAGATTTTATGGATATATTTTTGAGTTATGTATTTAAAAACAATAACTTAAATTATAGTCTATTTGTTGTTTATGATCGTAAATATGTATCAGTTAGCAGTGGCTGAACAGGTAATATGAGACTGTAAAAACCACAAAATCCAAAAGAGTCCCCCTTGTGTTTAAATCCGTTATGGATTGAAACATAAGCTCTACGCAATACGAGGAGCATGTATGAGCACTGTTCAGATTCCTGACTATACAACTGATTCATTCTTTGGTTTAGAAGATAAATGGATTGAAACTGCTGAAGGCGAATTAACGCATTACCACGAAGTGGGTGAAGGCACACCAATTCTATTTTTACACGGTTCAGGTACAGGTGTATCTGCTGCGGCAAACTGGTGGTTAAACCTTCCACAAATTGGTGAACAAGCTCGTTGTATCGCTATCGATACGATTGGCTATGGTCAAACTGTTGTTGCACCGAATACTGCTTATGGTATCCGTGCTTGGGTTGATCACGCTGTACGTACGTTAGATGCCCTAGGTATTGAAAAAACTTGGTTAGTGGGTAACTCACTCGGTGGCTGGTTAGCATTCCAAATGGCTTTGGACTATCCAGAACGTGTATTGGGTATCGTGTCTATGGGTACAGGCGGTGCTAAACAAACTGCAGCACTTAAAGCACATGCAAACCCTGTATTAACCGAAGAAGGCATCAAGAAAACCTTGTCTATGTTTGTTGTAAACAAAGACTTGATTACTGATGAATTAGTAAAAGTACGTTTCGCTTCTGCTGCAAATGACTATGCATCAAATCGTTTGATGGATGTTGTTGGCGCACGCGACCGTGACCGTTTCGAATTCCCACTCGACTTTGAAAAAATGAAAGACATTACTGTGCCAGTATTGTTGATTCACGGTGTACAAGACGTGGTGATTCCTGTATCTCGTACGTGGGATATTTTGAATACCGTTCCTCATGCTGATGCGCATATTTTCAGCCAATGTGGTCACTGGTCACAAGTTGAAAAAGCTGAAGAATTTAACACCGTGATTAAAGATTATTTAAAAGCGCGTGGTGTGTAATTTCTTGTCACTGACATGAAATTCAAAAAAAGGATGGTTTTGCCATCCTTTTTTTTATATAAATCTTTTGAAAGAAACACTTTAAGTGAGTATTATTCTCATTAAAAGGTCGACAGTGTACGGTCTAAATCAGTAAAAAGGCATAAAATCAGCCCATCTAAATGGTTGGGGAAGGGGAATTATTTATTAGACTTAAGTTGTAAATCGGCAATTTTTAGCAATTTTTATCAATGTCTAAACTAAAATTTATAAGTTATTTTCCATCAAGTCGATATGCATGATAGATAAAATGCGTCGATTAAAACATTTAAACGATTAAAAAAGCGACTTTTTAGCCATAAAAAAAGCACCATTATTCATTTTAAAAATAATGGTGCTATATCTATAAATTATGACTTGGCGAAAATTAACGCTGTTCGCGATTAATATCGAGATAAAAAACTTTGGTTAGCAGTTCAAGGAATTTATCTACAGCCACAGAACTCGCCGTTTTTCGGTAACTTACATACAAGTCTAGATACGGTAATTCGACATCTAAAGGACGAATCACCGTATTGTTCATGGTCAATGGCGCGATGTATCCCGGTAGGATCGTGCAGCCTAAGCCCATGCCGATGGAGTTAATGTTAAACAGGATATTGTCGGCTTTTTGCACGATATTAAATTGAATATCATGGGTCGAAGCAAAGTCCAAAATGGCTTCATGCAACGTGCCAGATTGTTCACGTGCAGGAATGATAAAATCAATCCCATTCAATGCTTTAACTGGAATGCGCTCGTACTTCGCTAAAGGGTGATCTTTGGGTAAAATAAAGATCAGCGGTTCACGCAGTACAAACTGACTTTCAATTTCGTCGCTGTGGAAGTTATTGCGGGTAAAAGTGATGTCCAGTTCACCTTTTTGCAGCAATTTCATCTGATCACGGTTATTTAAACTGAGTAATTCAATCTTGAGTTCTGGGTTCTGAACACGTAAATTTGGCAGCACATAAGGGAAGATTTTCATCTCTGCGACAGGGACAAAACCAATGCGCAGCATCTGCTGTTTGGCTTGTGAAACCTGACGTGCCATCGCTACGGCCTTGTCTGCTTGAGCTAGTGTCAAACGTGCTTGTTCTAGAAATACGGCACCTTCTTCTGTGAGCTCAACTTTACGTTTAGTACGGTGCAACAGTTTTACGCCGACATCTTCTTCAAGATCTTTAATTTGTTGGCTTAAAGAAGGTTGAGCAGTATAAAGTTTTAACGCAGCTTTACTGAAATTGAGTTCTTCAGCGACAGTAATAAAGTAGCGTAAGTGTCGTAATTCCATATAATCAACCCGTGGAGTAATCCAAAAAATGTCTTACTTAGAAGTCCGTTCAGTATAATCTATAAACAACTATTGCGTGAGGATTATTTTACCATTCACGAAATAAATGGTGTTCTCGGCAATTTAAAAAAAATGCCATAAAAAAAATCTACCGTAATAATCCATAAAATCTCTTAATTAAAACAAAATAAATATTTCCCGAAAATCGGTCTAAAATCCATCATCGTTGAAAAGTTGAGTCTATTACTTTGTGCCTTACTGGTCACAGGAGAGCTTTTCATGAGTGGAAAAATTGATGTGCGCGAAATCGATGCTTTGGTCGATGCACAAAATGGACGTATCACGCCATCTATCTATACAGATCCAGACATCTACGAACTTGAATTAGAACGTGTGTTCGGTCGTACATGGTTATTCCTATGCCATGAGAGCCAAATTCCTAAAGCCGGCGATTTCTTCAATACCTATATGGGTGAAGATCCAATCATCGTGGCACGTCAAAAAGATGGCTCAATCAAAGCATTCTTAAACCAATGTCGTCACCGCTCTATGCGTGTGAGCTTCGCGGACTGTGGTAATACACGTGCATTTACTTGCCCGTACCACGGCTGGTCTTACGGCATTGACGGTTCTTTAAAAGATATTCCACTTGAAGACCGCGCGTTCCCGCACGGTGCTTGTAAAGAGAAATGGGGTCTTGTTGAAGTTAACCGTGTTAAATCATACAAAGGCTTAGTATTCGCTTGTTGGGATGAAACAACACCTGACCTAGAAGAATACATGGGCGATATCGCTTGGTACTTAGATGGTGTTCTTGACCGTCGTCCAGGTGGTACAGAAATTATCGGTGGTGTACACAAGTGGGAAATCGAGTGTAACTGGAAATTTGCAGCTGAACAGTTTGCATCTGACCAATACCATGCATTGTTCTCTCACGCATCTGCGATCCAAGTACTTGGCGCGAAACCAGATGACGAATCATCTAAGAAATTAGGTGCTGCACAAACAGCTCGTCCTGTTTGGGAAACTGCGAAAGATGCGATCCAATACGGTTCACGTGGTCACGGTTCAGGCTTCTTCTTCACAGAAAAACCAGATGCAAACGTTTGGGTAGATGGTGAAGTTGCAAACTACTTCCGTGAAACATTTGATGAAGTTAAAGAGCGTTTAGGCGAAGTACGTGCTTTACGTCTTGCTGGTCACAACACCATGTTCCCAACATTGTCTTGGTTGAACGGTACAGCAACACTTCGTGTATGGCACCCACGTGGTCCAAACAAAACTGAAGTATGGGCATTCTGTATTGCAGACGCTGAAGCATCTCAAGAAGTGAAAGAAGCATTTGAGCGTTCTGCGACTCGCGCATTCGGTCCTGCTGGTTTCCTTGAGCAAGATGACTCTGAGAACTGGATTGAAATTCAAAAAGTTTTACGTGGTTATAAAGCCCGTCAAAACAAATTAATTATGGAAATGGGTAAAGGTAACGAGAAAGTACGTGAAGATGGTATCCCTGGTATCACCAACTACATTTTCTCAGAAACAGCTGCACGAGGTATGTACCGTCGTTGGGCTGACCTATTGATTCATGAAAAATGGGAAGACGTTGAAGCTGCGGCTGACGAATATGAGAAGGAGCTTATGAAATGAGTCAAATTAGTTTAGAACTCCATCACCAAATTAGTCAGTTTCTTTATCGTGAAGCAAAATTGCTGGACGATTGGAAGTTCCGTGATTGGTTAGCTGTATTAGCGGAAGATATTTCTTATACGCTACGCACAACACCAAACGCGCAAACACGTGACCGTCGTCGTTCGATTGAGCCGCCAACAACTTGGGTATTTAACGATACTAAAGATTTGTTGGAACGCCGTGTAGCTCGTTTAGAGACAGGTATGGCTTGGGCTGAGGAACCTCCTTCACGTACAACACACATGGTTTCAAATGTGATTGTTGAAGCGACTGAAGTTGAAGGCGAATACGACGTTTACGTAACGTACTTGTTGTACCGTACCCAGAAAGAGAAAGATGTAACAATCTACTGTGGTAAGCGTCACGACAAGATCCGCAAAGTCGACACTGAGCAAGGTTTCGAAATCTTCAACCGTAAGATTACCCTTGATCAGGTGACTTACAACTCACATAACCTGAGCGTGTTCTTCTAATGAATAAGATTTTTGTTTGCCAAGTTGACGAATTAGACGAAGGCGAAGCATTGAAAGTAGATTGCGGCGTTAACGGTATCGATGCGCTTGCAGTATTCAACAACAATGGCGAATTTTTCGCGATGAACGACCGTTGTTCACATGGTAATGCTTCAATGTCTGAAGGTTACCTTGAAGATGATGGCACTGTTGAATGTCCACTTCATTCGGCTCGATTCTGTTTGAAAACTGGTCAAGCATTATGCTTACCAGCAACAGATCCTATCAAGACATTCCCTGTGATTGTTGAAGATGGTGCTTTATACGTAGAGATGGCAGGAGAGTAATCATGGGTTGGCTACAAGGCGAAGTTGCACTTATTACCGGTGGTGGTTCAGGCTTAGGCTGGGCATTGGTTGAACGTTTCTTAGAAGAAGGTGCACAAGTTGCTGTTCTTCAACGTTCTCAATCGAAAGTTGATGCATTGAAAGAACATTTTGGTGACCGCGTGCTTGCGATCGCAGGAGATGTAGCCAGCTATGAGGATAATGTTCGTGCAGTTCAAGCAACTGTAGAACATTATGGCAAACTTGACTGTTTCGTCGGAAACGCAGGTATCTGGGATCATTACGCAGATATCGTCAATACATCGGGTGAACAGCTGGAGAAAGCTTTTGATGAGATTATGGGTATTAACACCAAATCTCTCATCTTAGGTGCCAAAGCTGCACTTGATGCATTGATAGCTTCGGAAGGTTCTATCATATTTACTTTGTCTAACTCAGCACTGTATTCGGCAGGCGGAGGCCCTGTATACACAGCGTCTAAGCATGCTGGCGTTGGGATTATGAAAGAATTAGCCTACGAGCTTGCGCCTAAAGTACGAGTGAACGCTGTTGCTCCGTCGGGTATGAATGTAAACATCAAAGGTGCTGCTTCTTTAGGCCAAGAAAACCTCGGTCTACTCGATGCACGTGATCCTGAGAAGATTGCCCGCGGTATGCCGCTCAACTTCTTACCAGAACCCGAAGATATGACTGGTTCTTATGTGTTATTGGCTTCTCGTCAAAACAACCGTCCATTGACAGGCGTTTTAATCAACGCGGAATGTGGTCTAGGTATCCGTGGTTTACGTCAACCACGTGCTGGCTTCTTTGACGAGATCTAAATCGCCAAAACCGTAAAGGACTTACTCGGCAGCCGTTTTTGGCTGCCTTCCGTTTAGGAGTCACCCATGGCCGTTAAACTTATTTGTGCATCGCACAGTCCCCTAATGGAATTTGCTTCTCCGCAAGAGAAATACAAAGAGGAAAAAGTTCGCGAAACTTTTGCCAAACTTGCTAAAAAAGTTGAAGACTATAATCCAACATTGATCATTACTTTTGGTCCAGACCATTTCAATGGTTTCTTCTATGACCTCATGCCATCTTTCTGCGTCGGTATTCGTGCCAAAGCAGCAGGTGATTGGGATTATGGTAAAGACAATGACCACATCAATGTGCCTGAAGAAACAGCAATCAGTCTGGTTCGTCGCGTATTGGATGAAGGTGTCGATGTTGCATACTCTTATCGTATGCAGGCAGACCACGGTGTGACTCAACCATTACATTTCCTTTGTGGTGGCAAGCTTGATCGTTATCCAACGATTCCAATTTTTATCAATGGTGCAGCTGCGCCGATGCCAACAACCAAGCGTACAGTCGCTTTGGGGCGTGCAGTCGGTCAGTTCATTAAATCATTGAACTTAGAGAATGAACGTGTACTTGTTTTGGGTACAGGTGGTTTGTCTCATGATCCACCAACGCCGCAAATGGGTTCAGTTCCACCAGAAGTGGAAGAGTTCCTGATTGCAGGTCGTAATCCAACTGAAGAGGCACGTAATACACGTCAAGGCAAAATCATTGCTGTCGGTCAAAAACTCGCAGCGGGTGATACTTCTGTCGCAGTGCCTTTAAACCCAGAATGGGATCGTGCATTGCTTGAGACGTTTGCCAAAGCTGACTTTGCTGCCATTGAAGCAATGACTGAAGCTGAAATTCGTGTTGAAGGTGGTCGTGGCGGTCAAGAAGTTCGTTCTTGGATGGCTGCTTTTGCTGCACTACATGAAGTGGGCGAATACGACATGACAACACATTGCTACGAAGACATTAGTGAGTGGATTGCGGGCTTCGGCATCGTATCTGCAGAATTGAAATAAGGAACAAACCCATGAGCCAAAATGGTATCGAAACCATCGTTATTGTTGGAGCTGGTCAAGCTGGTGCTAGCGCCATTTTAGAACTCCGTGCGAACAAGTATGAAGGCAAAATCATTTTGGTGGGTGATGAAACACATCTTCCTTATGAACGTCCGCCTTTGTCTAAAGACGTAATTCTAAAACCTGAAGAGACCAAAATCGAAATTCTGTCAGAAGAAAAATTGGCAGAACTCGGTGTTGAACATATTCGTGGCAATGGCGTTGTGAAAATCCATAGCGATGCGAAAACAGTTGAACTGAAAAATGGCGAAATTGTTGCATTTGACAAGTTGCTTCTAGCAACCGGTGGTGCAGCACGCCGTTTACCGAATTTCGATGCTTTGGGTAAACACGTTTATACCTTACGTAACCTTGAAGATTCACAAGCATTGGTGCCTGTATTACAAGCGGGTCGCCGTATTGTATTGATCGGCGGTGGTGTGATTGGTCTTGAGCTTGCATCTTCAGCACGTTCTAAAGACTGTATCGTGACCGTGATTGAAATGGGTCCGATGGTCATGGGTCGTTCATCTCCACGTGTTTTAAGTGAATTCTTATTGGCACAGCAACGTCTTGCAGGTGTAGATGTTCGTCTTTCGACTTCTATTGCTGACTGTAAGCTTGATGGCGAAGAAGTAGTGATCACGCTTGAAGGCGGTGAAGAACTTCGTGCCGATGCAGTGATCTATGGTATTGGCATTGTGCCAAATGCTCAACTTGCGGTTGATGCAGGTTTAGACGTTGATTTTGCCATTAAAGTGAATAATAACTGCCAAACTTCGCATCCAGATATTTATGCAGCGGGTGACGTTGCGACTCAGCTTCGTGACTGTGGTAACCACCGTCGTGTCGAAACTTGGGAAAATGCGAACTTGCAAGCAGGTATCTTTGCTCGTCATGTAATGGATGTAGAACATCCAACCCCAAATCCAGCGTGGTTCTGGACAGATCAATTGAATATCAACTATCAATTTGTAGGTGATATGGCTGCAAGCGAATGGATCGTTCGTGGTGAAATTAAACCTGAATTGGCGGCTGAGTCTTCATTTGTATTGTTTGGTGTAACTGACGGTGTCATTGTTGGTGGTATTACGGTGAATGCTGCAAAAGAGATGCGTCATTTGAAAAAATTGATTAGCAAGAATGCGGCGTTTGAAGCGGATAAATATTTAGATTTAAGCCAAGATTTACGTAAACTTGTAAAGTAAGCTGAATGTCTAAGAGGAGCAGACTTACGGTAACGTAGGTCTGTTTTTTTATGTCTTTAGTTTTAGCATCGCACTTATAAAGCTATTTTTGTAGTCCATGTATACAGTTTTAGCTTATATAGATCTATTCAACGGTTTTAATCCTCCCAGCCCTCCTTTTTCAAAGGAGGGAGTAGTCTTTGTGAAGAATGGATTTCGTTTGGATGGTTCCCTCTCTTTTTTAAAGAGGGGCTAGGGGAGATTATTGATCGTTTGAGGAGAAGTCCTTATACCCCAAACGATCGGGTGGCATTCATACCGCCTCCAATTTAGTTGATAAAGGGGAGAACAATAATTGGTCTTAAACTTTATTAGTTAATGGTCTTACGAGTAGTTCCAGATCTGAATAGTGGGTTTCAGGTTAAGTCGTTAGAACAATCAAATTTGAGAATGAAATGAAATCTTCACTGCCGCTGACGGCAAGTATATATGCTCTTTTGGTACTGATTTGGGCGACGACGCCGCTCGCGATTGTGTGGAGTGTGCAGGAAATACATCCGATGTGGGTGTTGATTATCCGTTACTTCGGCGCATCTATTATTGCGCTGTTTCTGTTGAAATTGATGCGTGATCCTTTGCCGTTTGATGAAACCTCATTAAAAAGTTATGTGGCAGGGAGTTTGAATTTGATTGGCGCACAGTTGTTTATTTATCTCGCAGCCAATTATCTCACCTCTGGTTTAATGGCACTGATTTTTGGTTTTTCACCCTTAATTGCCGGTTTGATTGGGCATGTAATTTTAAAAACACATAAATTGGTCGCTTTGCAGTGGTTGGGCATGGCGGTTGCAGTGGGTGGTCTAACTTTTGTCTTTGCAGATTCTGCTGATAGCAAAGTCAATCCAATTGGCGTTGTACTGATGCTAATCAGCATGGTGTCGTATATTAGTTCGATTTTTTGGGTGAAGCAGATTAATGCACCGTTAAAGCCAATGTCTCAGGCAACAGGTTCTCTGATTGTTTCTGCCTTGGGTTCGGTACTCATCATTCCTTTTATCTGGCAGCATTTTCCAACCGAATTGCCAAGTGGCCGTGCCATGATAGGTTTTGTCTTTACCATGATCATGTCATCTATTGTGGCAATGCTGTGTTACTTCTGGCTGATCAAACGTTTGGCGGCATCAACGGTGTCACTCAGTAATGTGATGACACCTGTCATAGCATTGGTTTTGGGAGCGACGTTGAACAGTGAACATATTAGCTCCAATGCCTTTGTTGGAATCGTGGTCGTGATGTTTGGTATTGTGATGTACTTTTGGAAAGAGTGGCGCGAGCAATATTTTAATAAAGTACGTTGAACCGTGTACATCTACAGAATTATAAGGAAGCTGCGGCTTCTTTTTTTTCTATACCTTTGCGCTAAAGAGCGTGTTTCACATGGAACATGATGGCATTGTCGAAACAATCGACAGTTGGTGTAAAAACAACAAAATAACAAACAACAGCTACAGTCAGTTTGAGTACTATGGAATGAGTTATAAAATCAAATAGATCTGTTTGATAAAAATAAATTTAGGACAATTTTAAATGTCTGAATCTAACAAAATCGTGGTATATGCAGCGCTCTTCGGCAATTTAGCGATTGCACTGGTGAAGTTTGTCGCTGCCTATATCACGAATAGTTCGGCCATGTTGAGTGAAGCTATTCACTCTGTGGTTGATACTTTAAATGAAATCTTACTGCTCTACGGTATGAAAAAATCGCAGCAGCCAGCAAATGCACGCCATCCGTTTGGCTATGGGAGAGAGCTGTATTTTTGGGCTTTTATTGTGGCGTTGATGGTCTTTGCTTTGGGTGCGATCGTGTCGATTTATCAAGGGATTAGTCATATTTATCACCCCGAAGAAATGCAAAATCCGATGATTAACTATATCGTATTAGGTATTGCGATTTTGTGTGAAGGGACCTCTTGGTTTGTGGCATTGAAAGCATTTCGTAAAATCAAAGGGAAACAGGGCTATTTTGAAGCATTTCGACGCAGTAAAGATCCGACGACATTTACCGTGTTATTTGAAGATTCAGCAGCGCTGATTGGTCTGTTTATTGCCCTGATCGGTATCTATTTATCACACGCGCTGAATATGCCAATGCTTGATGGTCTGGCATCAATTCTAATTGGGGTTGTACTCGCTATTTCAGCAATTTTACTTGCACGTGAGACTAAAGGATTGCTCATGGGAGAAACTGCTGACCCACAATTGAGGCATAATGTCTTGATGGTTGCAGAGCAAGATCCAGCAGTGCATTCTGCCAATGGGGTGTTAACAGAGCAGATGGGTGCACATCAAGTTTTGGCATCTTTGAGTCTTGAATTTAAAGATAATTTAACGTCAGATGATATAGAAGCTTGTGTCAACAGAATTGAAGCACAAATTAAACAGCTTCATCCTGAAATTGTGGCACTCTTTGTCAAGCCTCAATCTCGGAAGGTTTGGCTTGAGCGCATGAAAGGTCGTCTTGATCAATAGGTCTGCGAGGTTAAATACTTTGCAAGGTTTGTCAGCATAGTGAATGAATTTTAAATACACATGAATCAAAAAACTCAATCAGCACAGTTTCAAATCAGTACTGAACGCTGTATGAAACATACGTGGACGAAGCCTGTATTTGATTATCTGGCAACTGACCATTTTAATGGGGAAAAATTCTTTAATACCCTTCGAAATCCAGATGCGTTTACGCGTAAAGATATGCTGAAATGGATCATGACGCGTAAAAGCGATACATGGAAAGTAGATCGTGAGCAAGAATACCAACAGTTTTTTGCTTCTTCGCGTAGCATTCCGCACAATCGGCCATTGGCTAAAATGGATGATTGGTTGGTTTGGTTTGTCGGACATGCGACGGTTTTGATTCAAATTGGGCCATATAATTTTTTGACCGATCCTGTATGGGCGGAGTATGCAGGCCCACGTCAAGGGACTGGACCACGACGTGCTTGTCCTGCAGGAATTGCCTTAGAAGAATTACCTACAATTCATGGGGTTTTACTAAGCCATAATCATTATGATCATATGGATTTAGCAACCTTGAATTGGTTACATGAACAATTTGCTATGCCGATTTATACTGGTTTAGGCAATGCTTATTATTTACCCACACATTTCAATGTCATTGAACTTGATTGGTGGCAATCGGAAATGTTTGAAGATTTGCGTATCGTTTATACGCCTGCACAGCATGGTTCAGGTCGTGGTTGGCGAGATCAAAATCATGCCTTATGGGGAGGTTTTTCCATCGTGCATAGTACAGGACATTTCTTCTTTGCTGGAGATACGGGCTATGCCGCACATTTCAAACAAATCCATACACGCTTAGGTGCACCCCGAGTAGCGTTATTACCGATTGGAGCTTATGAGCCACGTCGTTTAATGAAATATTTGCATATGAATCCCGAAGAAGCTTTTCAGGCGCATAAAGATTTACAGTCAAAATGTTCATTGGCAATGCATTATCGGACGTTTCAGTTGACTGATGAAGCTAGAGACCAGCCGGAGCATGACTTACATCATGCAATGCGTAAAACATCAAAGTTAATGAATCCATTTTTGACCATGCATGAAGGCAAAAAACTGATTGTTTAAGGATTAATTAGAAGGTAATTGGAATATTTAATGCCAAGAAAAAACCACCTTAAAAGGTGGTTTTTTATTCAAAGATAAAACTTAAAGCAAGCCAGGATTACCTTGAGCTGGATCAGTTGCACGAGCAGCTTGCGCATCCGCTACAGTTAAGCCTAATGCTTTTGCAACACCTTCACCATAAGCTGGATCACATGCGTAACAGTTACGGATATGACGATATTTGATGAAGTCGAGTGCATCGCCCATTGCGCCAGCAGTGTTATTAAACAATGCTTGTTTTTGTTCATCATTCATTAAGTTGAATAATGCACGTGGTTGACTGAAATAGTCGCTGTCATCTTCACGATAATCCCACAAGTCAGCATCACCAGTAATTTTCAATGGTGGTTCTTTGTATTGTGGTTGCTCTTGCCATTGGCTGAAGCTGTTTGGTTCATAATGCGGTGTTGCACCATAGTTACCATCCATACGGCCTTGTCCATCACGACGGTTGGAATGAACAGGGCAACGTGGTGCATTTACAGGAATTTGGTAATGGTTTACACCCACGCGATAACGTGCAGCATCAGCATAGTTGAATAAACGCGCTTGCAGCATACGGTCAGGTGAGAAGCTAATACCCGGCACCAAGTTACTTGGTGCGAAAGCGGCTTGTTCAACATCTTGGAAATAGTTTTCAGGGTTACGATTGAGTTCGAATTCACCCACTTCAATCAACGGATAGTCGCCTTTAGGCCATACTTTGGTTAAATCAAATGGGTGATAAGGTACTTTTTCTGCATCAAGTTCAGGCATGATTTGAACGTACATTTTCCATTTTGGAAAATCGCCGCGTTCAATTGCATTGAACAGATCGGTTTGTGAGCTTTCACGGTCTTTGGCAATAATCGCTTCAGCTTCAGCATCGGTTAAGTTTTTAATGCCTTGTTGCGTGCGCATGTGGAATTTAACCCAGAAGCGTTCATTATTGGCATTAATAAAACTGAAAGTATGACTGCCAAAACCATGCATATGACGGTAACCATCTGGAATACCGCGGTCAGACATCACAATCGTAACTTGGTGTAGAGCTTCAGGTAGTAAAGTCCAAAAATCCCAGTTATTAGTTGCACTACGCTTATTGGTTTTAGGATCGCGTTTTACTGCTTTGTTTAAGTCAGGGAATTTACGAGCATCACGTAGGAAGAAGACAGGGGTGTTATTACCAACTAAATCCCAGTTACCTTCTTCAGTATAGAATTTAAGGGCAAAACCACGAATATCGCGTTCTGCATCTGCAGCACCACGCTCACCCGCTACGGTAGAGAAACGAGCAAAAAGTTCAGTTTTTTTACCAACTTCTGAGAAAATTTTAGCGCGGGTATATTGGGTAATATCGTTAGTCACGGTAAACGTACCGAAAGCACCAGAACCTTTGGCATGCATACGACGCTCTGGAATTACTTCACGAACGAAATTACCGAGTTTTTCATTAAGCCATAGGTCTTGGGCAAGTAAAGGACCACGTGCACCTGCCGTCATACTGTTCTGGTTGTCTACAACAGGAGCACCAGCATCAGTTGTTAGGTGGGTGACAGGACATTTTTTAACGTCGTCGCTCATTGAGTATCTCCATTATTATAATCATGTATTAAAGTTGGGAGTTATAACCTTTCAATTGATAACACGCTCAACAGCACATGACCTTAACCGTTTTGTTAATTCATTTTAAAGTGACAATGTGACAACAGTTTTCTCTCATTCTAAAATTTTTCAAGCAGCAATCAATCGAAGATAAGTCATAAAACTGTAGCCGTTAAAAGCTTAAAAATCTTTATATACTTATTGACTCTAAAGCTTTCTGTGGCTTTTGACAAATGGAAAAATAGTTTTGAATAAATGGTTAATTCGATTGATTAAGTTATTGAATTTATATTATTTATTTATATATTTTGTTTTAATATTTTATCGATGAATTAAACTCAAATATATCGCTATGATAGGTAGAATAGGACGAAATATCTAAATCCATATTTCTATTATGGATTTTGGCCTTAATATAGGTTTTTTAGCTGATTCTAGTTAATGAAAGACATTTTTATGTTGTTAATATTGCAGAGCTTTTTTAACATTAAAGACATTATTTAATACTTAAAATAAGCTAAAAATACAGCTGAAGAAATATTGGCAAGTGGTCTAAGTTGTTTTAGAAAATTGTAAATAAATTTTTTATGGGGTGATGCTAGTTGGCACACCTATCTTTATTGTTGTCAGGTCAGGTGTTGTCACTCCAGCGTGTATCGATTCCTACATCATATCAACATACTAGGCAACCTTACGTGATCGCATATCGTAGTTGAGGGGGTTAATGGCGAACCCATTTTGACCTCGGGATATATTTTACGCCTAAAAGGATAAGCACTTAAACAAGACTGGACCGTATTGGCATGAGCACATGGCACGACTGTGTGGCTGATACAAGTGCTCCTTCAAGTGATTATACAATGGGCCTGTATATAGTTTGCAACTAGTCATAGATGGTGCAATCGACAGTTGTTTGAGGCATGGCTATGTAGTGGTTGCAACAGATTATAAGGACTGGGTAAGCTAAAACTGCGCCCTCATATGAATGTAGTCAGTTAAGTTTATAATTTGGTGCATTCTGTACATGCACTGCATTCTTGCAAGTCGAAGCAATTTAATAAAGACTGGATGGTGATGGGGCATAGTCAAGGTGGTGCAGCTGTGATTGCGGTTGCAGCTCAGGAGCAAAAAGATGCGCTTGAATTAAATTTTAAAGCTGCAATACCCTTGGCACCGGGTGGTTATCAATATGAATGTATTGCTGAATACGTAGAAACCAATCCAAACCCAGATACCAACGTAGCGGCATTTTTCCCCAGCGTGTTGTAGGGAGCAGCCGCAGCAGATCGATCAATGTAGATCAACAGGTTAGTCCAGATATGCAGTCTTTACTAAATCAGGCCCGTAAACGCTGTTTATCAGAACTAAAAAATTAGTTAAAACAAGCACCTCAGCCAATCTTTTAAAAAATTCAGACTTAAGGCCATCCCTAAGCTATTTAAAACGGTAGTCGATTGAATATATGACCCTAACCGTAACACTGATGTTTGTTTAAGGCGCCGCAGACCATTTGTAGATCACCTTGGTACTCAAAGTTATTACCAGCAAGTGTGCAAACAAAAATTGCCAGCGGTCTATCATGCGATCCCAAATGGCGATCATCGAGATGCATTACGCCATAGCCCGAAATATACGGCTGAGTTTTTAAAGAGCTTACAACTGGCCAGCATTGCAAAGGCGTATAAATGAGATAAGTAAGCTGGCAATAAAAGCATAACTTCTAAAGCACTTTTATTGAAGGATGAACCAAGTGATGAATGATTTTCTTCTACCGTAAAAATGAATTTCCTAAATATCTAAAATAACTGGTTTAAGAGCCGGTTTTTTTTGTAAATAACATGACTTTATTTTATTCACCGATGCATTTGAAACGTCATTAGACTTGTCCGCGAAGTCTAATCGCGCAACATATGAATTATATCTCGCTTTAATTCATCCCATTCAGTAAAGTTGGGTACGATCAACAAGCTTTGCGACACAAAGCCATAACACACTCTTTGTATATTTAAAGCCATTGGCTTGAGCTTTTCCTCGTTATTTATAAAAGGCTTAAGCATGTGTTGCCACATTTGCACCATCATGACATAACTTTTACGGTAACTTTCAATATCTGAAATCCGCCGTTCCAATAAAAACACCTGTGACCATAAAAACTGCTGCGCTTGAATTTGCTCAATTTGAAAGTGGATGATTTGCTGTAAATACTCTTGAAAATCCAAATCTGTGGATAACTTGATCAGCGATTGTGCATAAGTTTTCATCTGTTCAGCATTGTGTTTCACATGCAAATGAATGGTTAGCGCAATCAAATCTTCCTTCTTGGAAAAATATTCATAAAATGTCCCTAAGCCAACGCCTGCAAGGTCGGTAATTTCCCGAATGGTAATTTGACTGGCAGGGCGCTCATGCAAAAGCCGAACAAAACTGTCCTGTAAGGCTTCTTGCGTGAGCTTTGCACGCGATTGACGCGGCTTACGCCGTATCTGAATGGCTGAATTCTTCATATTGTTAAGCGCTGAAAACCGAACGTCTATGCTTTAAATTTTCTCTATACTGAAATGAAAAGCCAACAAGAACAAGTGGAAAATATAGACGATGAATACATTAGAACAGCCATGGATGACGCATCAAATCAGCAACCAATTTGATGAACTAGAAAACTACAATCTATTTTCAAGCGATACGGTTTTACATGAAATCTTAAAACGCTGCAGCAGCCATGATCAGCCGACTTTATGCGAAATGGGCAAAGTGGCAGGTTCGAGTGAATACTTTCAGCATGGGGCTTTAGCCAACAAACATACCCCAATTTTACATGCCTTCGATGCGCGAGGTCGCCGTACTGACTTTATCGAGTTTCATCCTTCATGGCATAAATGGATGGGGCTCAACCGCCAGTTTGATACCCATGCACATCCATTTAATCAGCCAAATTCCAAGGCAAAATGGGTGGAATGGGCAGCACGTTTTTATTTAGCAGGTCAGGTCGAGTGCGGCAATTTATGTCCAAACTCCATGACGCTCGGCAGTATTCCACTCATTCAGCGCGAACCTGAACTGTGGGCCAAAATTGGCGAGAAACTACTATCGACTGAATATGATGAACGCGATGTACCGATTGCGCAGAAAAAGTCGATTTGGCTCGGTATGGGCATGACCGAAAAGCAGGGCGGTTCAGATGTACGTGCTAATGAAACTATAGCTGTGCCTGTGGCAGAAACAGGACGAGGTAAAGCTTATTTACTCACGGGGCATAAATGGTTTTTCTCTGCACCGATGTGTGATGCGCATTTGGTGGTGGCAAAAAACGAACAAGATGGCTTGGCTTGTTTCTTTGTGCCACGTTGGTTGGAAGATGGCACCAAGAATAATATTCAGGTGCAACGCCTAAAAGAAAAAGTCGGTAACCGCAGTAATTCAAGCTCGGAAGTCGAATTCAAAAATGCGTGGGGCATTATGATTGGTGAGGCAGGGCGTGGCATTCCAACCATTATTGAAATGGCGAATTATACCCGTCTGACCTGTTCGGTCGGTTCGAGCGCCATGCTGCGTCAAGCTTTGGTGCAATGCATTGCTTATACCCGTCAGCGTCAGGCTTTTGGTAAACATCTGATTGATCAACCCCTAATGCGAGCAGTCTTGGCAGATTTAGCTTTGGAAAGTGAAGCAGCGACGCAGCTCAGTTTCCATTTGGCGCAGTGCTATGAATCGGATGATACTTTGTCTGTGGCATGGAAACGCATTATGACCCCAGCAGCCAAGTTTTGGATTTGTAAGCGTGCGGTGGAACTGACAGGTGAGATGATGGAAGTCTTTGGCGGCAATGGCTATGTCGATAACGGCATCATGGCGCGCATCTTTAAAGAAGCACCTGTGAATACCATTTGGGAAGGTTCAGGCAATGTCATGTGCCTAGATGTGCTGCGTGCGATTGGGCGTGACCCTGAATCTATTGAAGTGCTGTTTAAAGATTTGGCGAGTACAGCAAGTACAGATGAAAGCTTGCAAACAGAATTGCAGGACTTGTTCAGGTTGTTCCATCAATCACCTGAAGATTTACAATTTATGGGGCGCAGTTTGGTCAGTCGTTTAACGGTACTTGCACAAGCAGTTTTACTGAAACGCTATGCGCCTGACTATGTAGCAAATGGTTTTATTCAAAGCCGTTATAGCGCTAAACATGGGCAAGTGGTGGGGATGTTGGACGCCAAAATGGTCGATGTGGAGCGTTTGCTGGAAAGGGCTTTCGCAAGTTAAATGCAACGTATTTTACTCTCCCTTTGGGAGAGGGGAAAAATGTGGCAAAGCAAAGTTTTTATGGTCTTGAGACTAACTAAGCTGTATCAAAAAGTCATAGGAAAGTGCTTGAAAAAATCTAAAAATAGACCAATATATGCACTACAGCACGAGGGTGCTGTATAGGCAAAAGGTGAATGCAAATGGCAAAGAAAAAAGTCCTGCCTGAAGTTGAAGTTCGCAACTTTGTGGCAAAACACATGAACGATTTTAACAAAAGCCAAACTTTTGTAGATCGAAAGAAAAATGCAAAACGTGGCTATGCAAAGCACAAAAAAGGGGGATATTCGAATGATTATCTCCCTTTTTATTTCAGTGTGTTTTCTCAGTTTGTAGTCTACTAAACGATTCGGCTTCAGCATCTGCTTAAACAAAGTTCACATCATATTCCATACGTTTTACTGTTCGCTTCGCAATCTCTAGGCCATGCAATTTGGCCACAATATAAAGAGATGCATTGATTCCCGAAGAAATCCCCGCATCATCTAAGACTTCAACTTCGTTGAATAATAAGATACCGACGTTCATTCAGATGGTTCCATGCGGTATTTAAAGCATTGGTTTTGAGTTTAAATGTAGAACCTTAAAACACCGCTTATTTTGAAAATAAGTCTTCAAACATTTTGTTGAATGCGGATTTTTGTTGTGGTCTAGACGCTGTACTTTGATATTTTGAGGCGTCATTAGGTTGTTGGAGTACGTGTTCCACTTGACTGGTCAATTGCTTAAACCATGTTGAGTCAGTATGTTGCATGTGATTTAGCTGTTTGGCGTGCTGTGCAGCCAGTACCGATGGATCATTTTTACCTAAGCGGCGCTGTTGTGACGCAGTAATTTCTATACCGAGTAAAGGGGGAATACGAGAGCGGCTGACAGGGGCTTGGGATTTTGTTGGCTTGGTTGGGCGTGTATTGACTTGTTGTGTTTGGGACGGTCGAGGTCGAGTTGAGGATGCTTTTTCAATCGGTGTGTCTTGCTGCAGCTCTAACATTTTTTGTTTGAGTTGTGGATGGATCTTTGTCATATAAAAGGCAATTGCGACAAAAGCCAGAAAAAATAAAAAATCCATCATCACCTCGTTTTATTATTTTACATGAGTAGTTTTAAGCACTCACGATGCGTGTGGCAGATTTCACCATATCACCAAGACCATGAGTCTTGAAGTAATACTCCATCATGCTTTTCACCATCAGGGGATTATTCATGCTTAAGGCACGATCCAAGAGCTCTTTTGCATCGGGCATCGGCACATGGCAGATGGCTTTACGGACTTTCAGGATATTACTCGAACTCATCGATAGGGTATTAAAGCCCATCGCCATCAGTAAAATAGCGGTGAGTGGATCACCGGCCATTTCCCCACAAATACTAATCGGCTTGTCGTATTTATGACATTCTTGCACCAAGCGAGTTAGCGCACGAAGTACGGCTGGGTGTGAGTGTGAATAGACATTGGCAACTCGTGGGTTATTTCGGTCAACCGCAAGTAAATATTGGGTTAAATCGTTTGATCCGACCGAGAAGAAGTCAACCAATTCAGCAAACTCATCGATCTGTAACAGCACACTCGGTACTTCGACCATGATGCCGATTTTTGGCTTGGTAATCTTCACCTGTTCTTCTTCTTGCACCGCTTGCCAGTCACGATCAAGCAAATACAACGCTTCTTCGACTTCGCTGACACTGGTCACCATCGGCAGCAAAATATGCAAGTTGTTCAGGCCAATACTGGCTTTGAGCATGGCACGAATTTGGGCTGAAAAAATCTCAGGATGATCGAGAGTAAAGCGAATTCCACGCCAACCCAGTGCTGAGTTTTCTTCTTCAATCGAGAAATAAGGCAGGTCTTTATCTGCACCAATATCGAGGGTACGCATCACCACTGGTTTATTGGCAAAATGACTCAGCTGTTGACGATAAATAGCGCGCTGTTCTTCTTCACCAGGGAAGCGATCACGCAGCATAAACGGAATTTCAGAACGGTATAGACCGACACCTTTGGCGCCACGTTGTACACCGCGAACCACATCGATCATCAAGCCAGTATTTACAAACAATCGAACTGCAACACCATCAGGGGTGATGGCATCTTTGGTTTCGTATTGCTTCAGATCTTTGGCAATTTGCTCTTCTTCTTTTTGAATCTCTTTATAGCGTGTGCGTAAACGACGAGGTGGATTGATGAATACACGACCTTGATGTGCATCGACAATCATTTCGACATCATCGAGGGTATTAATTGGCAGTTCAGTCACACCGACTACGGTTGGAATACCGAGGGCACGTGCCACAATCACCATGTGTGAGTTCATGGCACCTTCGGTGGTCACAATCGCCGCGATTTTATCGACAGGGAGTTCAACCAAGGCAGCCGTAGAAATTTCCTCACCAATTAAAATGCTTTCATCGGTGATTTCACGGTGACTGGCATCTGCTTCTTGCAAAAAGGCCAAGATACGACGCCCTAGATCTTTTAAGTCTGAAACACGTTCGCGGAGATAGTCATCTTCCATCTGTGCAAAGAGCGCAATGTGTTTATCAATAACAATGCGTACCGAACCTTGTGCCCAGTTACCGTCACGAATTTCACTTTTGATTTCCGCGGGGAGGGCATTGGCATCGAGCATCCGCAAGAACACGCTAAATAATGCCCGCTCTTCGGCCATGAGGGCATCTTGCATCTTTTCATCGAGAGACAAAATTTCTTGACGAACTGCGTCTATGGCATTGTCGAGTAATTCGAGTTCTTCACTGATGTCATCGGCTTCACGATCGGGGACTGAAGCCAAATCAGCAGGTGGATACAGGATGACTGCACGACCTAGCGCAATACCGCCTGAACCTGAAATACCTTGGAAAGTTTTATAGGCAGGGAGGTTGTTTGGTTTACGAAAGACTTCAATATTCCCGACGGCATGTGCATGGGCAATCACCCCTGAAAGTTGAGCGCACAGGGTCACGAGGAAAGATTCGGCAGCTTCGCTAAAGTCTTGAGGCTCTTTGTTTTGAACCACCAAGACGCCCATAACTTTACGGCGATACATCACCGGAACCCCGAGGAAGGAATTGTAAATTTCTTCCCCCGTTTCTGGCAGATACATAAAGCGTTCATGCTTCGGTGCATTGTCTAAGTTGACGATTTCTTCACGTTGTCCAACTAAGCCGACCAAACCCTCACTGGTATGCAAAGAGACATGCCCAACGGCTTCAGGGTTTAAACCCTTAGAAGCCATCAGTAAATAACGATGATTTCGTTCATCAAGCAAGTAGATTGAGCAGACATCCACATGCATGGCTTCGGCCACTTGATTGACCATAATGTCTAAAGATTCATGCAAACTGGCCGACGCATTAATCTCTTGGACTATGCGTCTTAAGGTATCCAGTTGCATGTTCGACATCGTGTCTGCTCCAAAATTTATTCTGCTTTATTTATAACAACACTCATCCTAAAAATCTGCATCCATTCTGCAAATTTTTACGGTTTTTGCGGAAGCTGATTGCACAGCTCCACCATGGCTTTACGATATACATCGCGTTTAAAATTCACCACTTGACCCAAAGGGTACCAATAGCTGACCCATTGCCATTGATCAAACTCTGGTGGGTCTGACAAATCCAGCTGAATATGCTGTGCCGAAGCCGTCAGTTTTAATAAAAACCACTTTTGTTTTTGACCAATACAAACGGGGTCTGAATCCGTACGTATATACCGATGTGGCAAACGATAGCGCAACCACCCTTGGGTTTGTGCTATCACCTGGACGTGTTCGGGCAGTAAGCCAACTTCTTCTCTCAGCTCACGGTAAAGTGCCTGTTCGGGGGTTTCTCCATGTTGGATACCTCCTTGTGGAAATTGCCAGGCATTGTGACCAATGCGCTTTGCCCATAAAACTTGTCCAATGTCGTTTGCCAAAATGATCCCGACGTTGGGTCGGAAACCTTCTGAATCGATCATTTGGCTACCTAAATATTGTGTAATTTATGACTTTGCTCACGGGGACGTTTATTTCTGTGTCCATCTCGAAAAAGCAAAGTGTAAAAATGTTAAAATTGTTATGATCTTAACGAATTTCTATCGACTAGCGGAGATAGATTTACAATTTTTTTCTTAAATTTCAGCTTTTACGAGTATTTTCATGAAATTGGCACTGTTTGACCTTGATCACACCTTATTAAATACCGACTCAGACCATTCTTGGGGGGAGTTTTTGGTCAATGAAGGCTTGGTTGATCCAATTCATCATCGTGCCATGAATGATAAATTTTATGATGATTATAAAAAAGGCCAGCTTGACCCGATTGCTTATAATGAATTTGTATTTGAGTTTTTAACTCAACATGACAATGCCTACTTAACTGAGTTACATCAGTTGTTTATGAAAAAAGTCATTCGTGCGCAAATGCGTCCAGAGGGCTTTGCTGCCATTCAGCGCCATCAAGATGCAGGGCATCAATTGGTCGGGATCACCGCAACGTCTGATTTTATTACCGCACCGATTTTTCGTGAATTTGGTATTACTGAAATCATTGCAACCAATGCCGAAGTTGTGGATGGTAAATATACGGGTAAAGTGATCAATACTCCGTGCTATCAAAAAGGCAAATTAGTCCGCTTGAATCAATGGTTAGAAGGTCGTGATGTGACAGAGTCTTGGGCCTATTCAGATTCGATTAATGATCGTTTCCTGTTGGAATATGCCGATCATGCCTTTGCAATTAACCCAGATGACCGTTTAGAAGTCCTAGCAAAAGAACAAGGTTGGGACATTCAAGACTGGTCAATTCAAGCCTAAAAATAGATATGATAAAAAAGCATCTTGAGATGCTTTTTTATTTGACGTTCTTTTGATTAAACTTCGGCTCACTTATTTGAACTATCGCTCCATATGCAGACAGAAACTTCTTTTAAACATTTAATTCAAATCTTTATAGGGCCACGTGCTCAATCTTATTTAAAGTTCATAGAACAACAAGGTGGGCACAACAGTGGCCTGAGTTGGGCGGGGTTAATTTTTGGGCCCTATTGGTTACTCTATCGGAAGATGTATCGCTATTTCTTCTTATTCTTTGCGGTTGGTTTTTTGATTAGCATGTTGGCGCTCATCATCGGTGTGCCTGAACAGGTCTTGATGGGGCTGTCATTGATTCCTAACGCCGTACTCGCAGGGATCGGAAAGCGGCTTTATAGCGATTTTGCTGTGCAAAAGACCAAAGCCTATATGCAGCAGCCGAAATATAGTGAGCAGGTGTTTGCTGAAGAAGGCGGAGTGAACTGGGGGCTGCCTTTATTGTTGGTATTTATTCAATCGGTCGTGATGATTATGCTCAGTTTGCCTTTTATTCAATTTTCACCGCTGTAGAATTCTGTAATTGAGTGCGTGTCCGTTCCGTGTTATATCCTTAAAACAGAATAATTTTGTATCCATAAACAATAAGTTTTAACACGGAGAATGACAATGAGTGTACGTCCACGCATGACTCATCTATTTGAACAACTGGGTTTAGATTCGAGTGAAGACGCGATTGCTTTATTTATCGTGACGCATCAACTCAGTGCCCAAACTAAAATTACCGAAGCAGACTATTGGACAGATGCTCAGCGTCAGTTCTTGGCCGAAAAAATTAAGTCAGATGGTGAATGGGCGATTATTGTCGATCAATTGAATGAATCATTACATGAAGATTCATTGACGAAATAAAACCGACAGGTCTTCCTTGGGTTTTTTAATGGGATCGGCTGAAATAGGCGATCCCATTTTTAATGCAAAAGAAATTTAAGCGACCATTCAACATATAGAAAATTATTCGCTTTTTCTAAATGCTTAAACAGATGAATATAAAAAGCCACCATAGCGGTGGCTTGATTAATAATTGAATTTTGTAGGCAAAAAAATGAATTAGATGTGTTTCATCAATTCAACCAGCTTTTGTGCAGCAAGTGACTGAGTACGGCCTGGGTGCCATACCATGCCCAATTGACGATTCATGTTTGAAGGTAAATTCAGTTGTTTTAAATCTTGGTTCAATAAGGTTTTAGGAAGGACTGACCAACCGAGACCAATGGAAACCAACATACGAATCGACTCAAGTGAGTTATTGCTCATGGTGACTTTTGGTTTTAGTCCATACTTTTCAAATTCAGCCAAAGTAATTTGACTGGTATAGGTTTGCGCCGCAGGCAAAAGACTTGGGTACTGGATCAAATCTTCTAAGGTTAAATGCTCAACTTGCGCCAAAGGATGGAAAGGCGCAACCACGAATACCAGTGGATCATTCCATGTCGTGATGTATTTTAAACGGCTGTCACCTTGTGGCGGTAAAGTCAAAAAAGCCAACTCTAAGTCGCCAGCTAAAACTTGCTCATGGGCTTGTTCAGAATCAACAAAGTGTACATCTAAGGTCACTTCTGGAAACTGTTGTACATATTGACGCAAATGCGCCGGTAAATGGTGTAAGCCGATATGATGGCTAGTGCCAATTTTCAGTTTACCTTGAACCTGACCTTGCTCATGGCTGAGCGTATGGTGAATATCACCCAATTCATTCAGCCAGCTTTTTACTTTTGGCAAGAGAGAGTTTGCCGCATGCGTCGCTTGAACACCACGACCCGCGGATTCAAAAAGTTTGACACCGAAGTATTCTTCTAAACTGTGAATACGCTTGGTCACAGCAGGTTGCGTAATGAAGAGCTGATCTGCTGCCAAAGAGATCGAACCAGTTTCCATGACTTTTACAAAGGCTTCAAAGGCTGCGAGATTCATCTTCATTCCTATAAAGAATTTTTATGCGTAGTCTCATTGTTATAATATTTTAAGAATAAATCAAAGGAAAAGTTGTATCTTTTGATTTAAAACTAGGCGTTCAAGCCAGATGACGCTTTAAATCTGAGGGGATTTTCAGGGTTCAATAGTGTTATTTGAGTACTTGGTCACTGCATGATTTAAGATTGGGCTGTGACATTTTCAGCTCAAATGCGCTGTTACAAAGTTATTTTTTAAACCGAAACCAGAGTTATGCATAATATAAAAAATACAGGGCTGGAAAGTAATTCAACCGTTTGAATTAAAGAGGAGCGATGACGTTTCTTTTTAATTCAGTATTGAACTAAAACAAAAAAATGAACTCAAGTTTTGATGGCTTGGGGAACATACTTTTCAGTGAATAATTATAGCAACAGGTACAGTCATGGCTGCATCGATTAGCAATGTTGTACCTCACAGGGAGAAGGCGATGGATATTAAACACATTAAAAATTTATTGGATATTTTTGAAGGGACAGTCGAAAAGCGCTGTGCGATATATGAAATCGCAGATGATGAAGACGACGAAAACCGTGCAGCTGCCGAGTGTAATGCGGCAAAAAACAAACTAATTCTTGCGATAGAACAATTGGTTGAGGCGCATGATCAGCTGGCCTTACAGCAAAAAACCAAGCTTTGATGTTCTGTCTACAATTGAATCTATAGGATGAAATGAATAGAAAGTTAAAGTGGATAGAGTAAAAGAACGTTTTAAGGTCATTAAAAAAACCACCGTTATGGTGGTTTTTTACAAGGAGCAGGATTGGATTAAGCGGGGATATTTTCCTCTACAGCTTTATCTTTCTTTTCCCAGACTTTTTCATGGAAGAAAAAGGCAACCGCTTGAACAGTTGGTTCAAGTAAACTTAATGTAATGGCCATTGCAATACTGCCTGTCACGTAATAACCAACCAACATCGCAACCGTGATATGCATGATGTAATAGCTCAAGGTTTTTTTGAACATGCGCTGATTATTGTCGGGTAGTCAGACGCAGTTACCTACGTCCAACCCCCTAAGAACCGTGCATGCGAGTTTCCCAGCACACGGCTCAAGCCTCTGCTAAGGCGCCATTCGGCACCCGGTTATACATCGTTGACATT